>CAZFTZ010000230.1:0-2627 GCA_964521875.1 uncultured Cellulomonas sp.
GAGCAGGACGACCGCGGCCCGCGACCGGCGCGCGGCGAGCGTCACCTTCTCGAGCGCGGCGGTGAGCGCGTCACGCAGCTCCTCGACGCCGGCCACCCGGGCGGTGACGTCCTGCGCCCACGGCCGGGGCAGACCGTCCGACGCTGCGTCCAGCCAGGCGGAGCGCACCAGGTCGACGGCGTCGGTGGGGACCGAGCCGAACTGCGGCGGCCGGGCCGCCCCGCCGCGCACCACGGCCGCGACCGCGTCGGACACGGCGGACAGACCGACGGCGTCGGTCAGCGCGTCGACCACGGGCGTGACGGCCAGCCGCGCCGGCGACGGCTCGCCCTGCCCCAGCTCGGCGGCCAGCGCGCGGGCGGCGTCGTCCACCTCGGTACCGGCGCGGCGCGCGGCCGACGAGCGCTGCTCAACGACCCCGGCCAACTCGGCACGCAGCGTGTCGACGCCCTCGCCGGTGCGGGCCGACACCTTGAGCACCCCGACCCCGGGCAGGCCGTCCTCGATGAGCAACCGGCGCAGGTCGTCGGCCAGCTCGCCGTGCACCTCCGGAGCGAGCGTGTCCACCTGGTTGAGCACGACGACCATCGACGCCTCGTGCCCGGTGAGCCGCTGCAGGTAGCCGGTGTGCAGCGCGTCGTCCGCGTACTTCTGCGGGTCGACCACCCAGACCAGCAGGTCGGCGAGCGGCACGACCCGGTCGACCACCTCGCGGTGCGCCGGCGACACCGAGTCGTGGTCCGGCAGGTCCAGCAGCACCAGGCCGCGCAACGCCGCCTGCTCGTCGGCGTCCAGTGCGCTCTCCCGCTCGATCCGGTCGTCCGGGCCGACGCCGAGCCAGTCGAGCAGCGGGCCTCCGTCGCTGCCCCAGACGCAGGCGGTGACGCTGGACGTCGTCGGCCGCTTGACGCCCACCTCGGCGAAGTCGAGCCCGGCGATCGCGTTGAACAGGCTGGACTTGCCGGAGCCGGTGCCGCCCGCGAGCGCGACGACCGTCTGGTCGACCCCGAGCTCCAGACGTTCGCGCACCCGTGCCACGGACCCTCGCACGGACGCGGCCACCGCGTCCGGCACGCGCGTCCCGGCGGTGTCCAGCGCGGCGACCAGCGCGTCGACGCGCCGGTGCAGGTCGGCGGGGTCCGCGCCGTGCAGCGCGCCCGCCGGCGTCGTCGCGGCCGGCCCGTCAGGCCCGTGAGGACGGCCAGCCGCAGCCGCAGCCGCGACGAGGCGTCGGCCGCGAGGTCGCGGTCGGCCAGCGGTCGGCCGAACGCCGTGCGCTCCAGGTCCACCTGGGCCGCGGCGAGCGCCGCCAGCTCGTCGCGCAACGTGGTGGTCGCGGTCTCGCCCGCCTCGCCCAGCAACGTGCGTAGCAACGTGCCGGCCTCCTCGAGCCCGGCGGCCGCGGCCAGGGTCAGCGGCGCGAGCACGCCCTCGCCGGTCACCTTGACGGCCTTGGCGCGGCGGCGCGCGTCGCGACCGCGCGCCGGCGCCTGGGCGGCGAGCGCCGCGTTGACCGTCCGCGCGCCCTGGGCCACCCAGCCGCGCGCCGCCGCATCGGCGGCTGCGTCGCGCTCCTGGTTCCGGGACCCGGCGGGCGTCACGACCTCCACCACCGACGAGCCCGCAGGCGCGTCCGGCGCGGCCAGGGCGGCCCGCAGCGCGTCCTCGGCCCGCTCCCCGGAGACCCCGAGGGTCGCGGCGACCGCGCGAGCCAGGTCGTCGTACAGCGGCTCGCAGGCAGCCGCCCGCCCGGCCGCCGCCCGCCCGGAGCCCTTCGGGGCGCCCGACGAGGACACCAGTCCCGCCAGCGCACCGCCGGCCGCGGTGAGCTGCGTCCAGCGCGCCCGCACGGCGCCGTCGACGACGACGCCGGACAGCACGTGTGCCCGTGCCTGCTCCCGCGGGCCGGCGACGGCGTCGTCGAGCCGGGCGCCGATCGTCGCGGCGGCGTCCGCCTGGTCCTGCACCGCGTCGGCGAGCTCGTCGACCCAGGGCCGCAGCGCGGCCAGCGAGCCGCGCAGCGTCCGGGCGATGACGGTGCGGGCGCGGTCCGGGCCCGCCAGCATCGTCAACCAGCGCCGGATCGGGGCGATCACCGGACCGGGCAGCAGGTCGACGTCCGTGCCGAGGTCCGGCACGACGAACAGCGGCGAGCCCTCGAGACCGTGCGCGCGCAGCCGCTCCAGCAGGTCGCCGCGCACCGTCGGCAGCGACTCCGCGGCGACGCGGTTGAGCACCATCGCCACCGTGGTGCTGCGTGCCACCGCCTCCTCCAGCACGCGCCACGGCAGCGCGTCGCCGTACCGGGCCGCCGTGGTGACGAACAGCCACAGGTCGGCGGCCTCCATCAGCCGGTGCGCGGTCTCGCGGTTGGACTCCAGCACCGAGTCGAGGTCGGGCGCGTCCAGCAGCGCGATGCCGCGCGGCACCGCCTCGTCGGCGGCGACCCGCACCTCGGCGAGGACGGGATGCCCGGCCAGCAGCTCGCCGTCCGCGGGGTGGTGCACCAGCACCGGGTGCTTCGTCGTCGGCCGCAGCACGCCCGCGGCGGTCACCTGCCCGCCGACGAGGGAGTTGACCAGCGTCGACTTGCCGGCGCCGGTGGAGCCGGACAGCACGACGATCGC
>CAZFTZ010000231.1:0-3832 GCA_964521875.1 uncultured Cellulomonas sp.
CGGTGGCGCGGGTGGTCGTCGACGGGGGCGCGCGAGCGGCTCGCGGTGGGCGACGTGGCGGGCGCCGCGGGGGTGCTCGGGCGGTGGCACCGGGTGCGGGGGCTCGTCGTGCGCGGCGACGCCCGGGGCCGCACGCTCGGCTACCCGACGGCCAACCTCGGCCCGGACGCCGCCGGGATGGTCCCCGCCGACGGCGTCTACGCCGGGTGGCTGGTGCGGCTGCGCCACGTAGACGGCACGCCGGTGGCGGACGACGAGCCCGACCGGCGGCTGCCGGCGGCGATCTCGGTCGGCACCAACCCGACGTTCGACGGCACGGGCCGCCGGGTCGAGGCCTACGTGCTGGACCGCGACGACCTCGACCTGTACGGCGAGGAGGTCGCCGTCGAGTTCGGGCAGCGGCTGCGGGGCATGGAGAGGTTCGGCTCGGTCGACGAGCTGCGCGCGACGATGGCCGACGACGTGCGGCGCACCCGCGAGGTGCTCGCCTAACCGAGGATCTGCACGTCGTAGCGCGGCGCGATGCGGTAGCCCGTGCCACGTGCGGTGACGACGAGGTCCGCCAGGTGAGTCTTCTCGCGCAGCCGCCGTACGTGCACGTCGACCGTGCGGCTGCCGTCCGGAACGTGCCGACCGCCCCACACCGACGCGAGCAGCTGGGCGCGTGTGACGACGCGCGGGCTGGCCTGCGCCAGGTGGACCAGCAGCGCCAGCTCCGTGGCGGTGAGGGCGACGGTGCGGCCCTCGACGGTGACGGTGCGGCCGTGCGGGTCGATCTCCAGCGCGGGCGTGCTGGGCAGGGCGCGCAGCCGGTCGCGGAACGCGGCGGCCTGGCCGGTCGGCACGACGCGCGGCGAGCTCTCGGTGCCGGTGAGCGCGGCGCGGGTGCGGGCGTTGGGGAACCACTCGGCGGCGAGGTCGGCGAGGTTCTGCACGGTGCGCAGCAGGTCGTCGAGGTCGTCGTCGGCCACCTCGGAGAGGTCGACCTGGAGCACGAAGCCGCGGCGGGCGCCCTCGCCGGCGGGGCGGGGAGCGGCGGGCGCCACCGGTGCGACGGCGCGACGGAGGGGGGAGCGGACGGGCGTGGGAAGAACGGCGGTGCTCGACATGTCAGGTCCTGGGGGTCGTCCTGCGCAGGGGGCGCAGGAGCCGGCCGAAGGGCCGGCTGCGGTCAGTGAGGGGGACTCAGCGCTGACGCGGACAGCAGGACGTGCACATTCGGCACAGGGCGCGCGAGGATGCCAGGGCGGCGATCGGACGCGTGCTCACGGGTCGAGTGTGACATCCGGATCGCATGGTCCGAAGCGAGGCCCGCGATCCGTCTCACGATGCGGGACGAGGTGACGGCCGCCGGTCGTCGTCGCCGCGGTCGTGGCTCCGGGGAACCGGCTGGTAGTCTTGTCAGGCCGTACGAACGGCCGCGGAGTCAGAGAGCCCGGGTGGACATGCCCCGGCGCACCGCGCAACGACACCAGAGGAGAACCGTGGCCCTCGACACTGCCACCAAGCAGGCCATCATGACCGAGTACGCGACGCACGAGGGCGACACCGGTTCGCCGGAGGTCCAGATCGCGGTCCTCACGCACCGCATCAAGGACCTCACCGAGCACCTCAAGGTGCACAAGCACGACTTCCACAGCGAGCGCGGCATGATGCTGCTCATCGGCCGTCGCCGTCGCCTGCTGGGGTACCTGCAGAAGATCGACATCGAGCGCTACCGCAGCCTCATCGAGCGGCTCGGTCTGCGCCGATAGCACTCCCGACCGGCTCGGACCCATGGCGGGTCCGGGCCGGTCCTGCATGCACAACCCACACCGCGCCCGGCCCGCCACGTCCGGTCCTCGGTAGTGGCCTCCGGACGGGGCGACCCGCGCCGTGGGCCTCGATCGAAGACCGCCGCGGTCCAGCCCGGCGCCTTCGAGAGAACAAGGAGGGCACCCGTGGAGGGTCCCGAGATCCAGTTCGCCGAGGCCGTGATCGACAACGGCACGTTCGGCACCCGCACCGTCCGGTTCGAGACGGGTCGACTCGCCAAGCAGGCCGCCGGCTCCGCCGTCGCCTACCTCGACGACTCGACGATGCTCCTGTCGGCCACCACGGTCGGCAAGGAGCCCAAGGACCAGTTCGACTTCTTCCCGCTGACGGTGGACGTCGAGGAGCGGCAGTACGCCGCCGGCAAGATCCCCGGCTCGTTCTTCCGCCGCGAGGGCCGGCCGTCCACCGAGGCGATCCTGGCCTGCCGGCTGATCGACCGCCCGCTGCGCCCGCTGTTCGTCAAGGGCCTGCGCAACGAGGTCCAGGTGGTCGTCACGGTGCTGTCGCTGCACCCGGACGACGCCTACGACGTGCTGGCGATCAACGCCGCGTCCGTCTCGACCGGTCTGTCCGGCCTGCCGTTCTCCGGCCCGGTGTCCGCCACGCGCATCGCGCTGGTCGACGGTCAGTGGGTGGCGTTCCCGCGCTACTCCGAGCGTGAGCGCGCCACCTTCGACATGGTGGTCGCCGGGCGCATCGTCGGTGACGACGTCGCGATCGCGATGATCGAGGCCGAGGCGCCGGACAACACCTGGGAGCTGATCCACGGCGGCGGTGGCACGACCCCGACCGAGGAGGTCGTCGCCCAGGGCCTGGAGGCCTCCAAGCCGTTCCTGCGTGCGCTGTGCCTGGCGCAGATCGAGCTGGCGAGCAAGGCCGCGAAGGCGACCGTCGAGTTCCCGGTGTTCCCGGAGTACCAGCCGGACGTCTACGCCGCGGTCGAGGCGGGCACCACCGCCAAGCTCGAGACGGCGCTGTCCATCGCCGGCAAGCAGGAGCGCGAGGGCCGGATCGACGAGATCAAGGCCGAGATCAAGGCCGAGCTCGCCGCGCAGTTCCCGGGCCGCGAGAAGGAGATCTCCGCCGCCTACCGCTCGGTGCAGAAGAAGCTGATCCGCCGCCGCATCCTCACCGACGGCTTCCGCATCGACGGCCGCGGCCTGCGGGACATCCGCACGCTGTCGGCCGAGGTCGAGGTGCTGCCGCGGGTGCACGGCTCGGCGCTGTTCGAGCGCGGCGAGACGCAGATCCTCGGCGTCACCACGCTCAACATGCTCCGCATGGAGCAGCAGCTCGACACGCTGTCCCCTCAGACGCGCAAGCGCTACATGCACCACTACAACTTCCCGCCGTACTCGACCGGTGAGACCGGCCGGGTGGGCTCGCCCAAGCGGCGCGAGATCGGCCACGGCGCGCTGGCAGAGCGGGCCCTCGTGCCGGTGCTGCCGAGCCGCGAGGAGTTCCCGTACGCGATCCGCCAGGTGTCCGAGGCACTCGGCTCCAACGGCTCGACCTCCATGGGCTCGGTCTGCGCCTCGACGCTGTCGCTGCTCAACGCCGGTGTGCCGCTGCGCGCCCCGGTGGCCGGCATCGCGATGGGCCTGGTCTCGGACGTCGTGGACGGTGAGGCGCGGTACGCCGCCCTCACCGACATCCTCGGCGCCGAGGACGCGTTCGGCGACATGGGCTTCAAGGTCGCCGGAACGCGCGAGTTCGTCACGGCGATCCAGCTGGACACCAAGCTCGACGGCATCCCGGCCTCGGTCCTGGCGGGGGCGCTCACGCAGGCCAAGGAGGCTCGCCTGGCGATCCTCGACGTCATCGCCGAGGCGATCGACACGCCGGACGAGATGAGCCCGTTCGCGCCGCGCGTCATCACGGTGAAGGTGCCGGTCGACAAGATCGGCGAGGTCATCGGCCCGAAGGGCAAGATGATCAACCAGATCCAGGAGGAGACCGGCGCCGACATCTCGATCGAGGACGACGGCACCGTCTACATCGGCGCGACCGACGGCCC
>CAZFTZ010000232.1:0-6223 GCA_964521875.1 uncultured Cellulomonas sp.
ACCCGTCGCGTGTTGGTCGCCTGTTGCACACCTGTTACCGGAGGCGCCCTGAGGTTGGGTGCCCTGGACCCTCGCGGGGTGTGCCATGCACTCGACCGTTGCCCTCGTCATGCTGCTCCCGGCCGACGACCCGGGGATCACTCCGAACGAGTCTGGCCTGCCGGGGCTGCCGGTGGTTCGTCAGATCGTCGGCGCCCTGCTGACCTGGGGGTTGGTGGCCTGTGTCGCCGGCCTGGTGATCTCGGTGATCGTCTGGGCGGTTGCCCGTCAGCAGGGCAACTACGGGTACGCGTCCGGCGCGAAGACCGGGGTGCTGGTCTCGATCGCCGGGGCGCTGCTGATCGGCGGGGCGAACGCGATCGTCGCCTTCTTCTCCGGCCTGGGCGGGCAGATCTGACATGGCCGTCCTGGCGCTCGATCCGTGCGTCGGGCCGATCGCGTTCGTCTGCCAGCTGACGGACGGCGTGCAGGGCGCGGCGTCGGACTACGTGCTCGGCGGGCTGGGGGACGCGTTCGTGGCGGGCGCGGCGCAGGTCGGCGAGCTCGCCCTGACCGCCCTGGACGCCGGGACGGCGATCGACCTGGGCGCCGGGTGGTTCCGGGCGAACGTGGCGGTGACACAGCCAGTGGAGAAGGTCGTCGTCATCGACAATAACCTCGAACCCGCCCAGGCCGCCAAGACCCTCGCCCACGAGCTCGGCCACATCTGCGCGAACCACTACGGGCGATTCCCGGACTACGCGATCGACCGCGTCTGCCGCGGCGCCGCCGAGGTCGAAGCCGAGTCGATCGCCTACATCGTCACCAGCCACCTCGGCATGAACCCCGCCGCCTACTCCGTCCCCTACGTCGCCGGCTGGGCCGACGACCTCGACGTCCTGCGCCACCACATGAGCACCGTCGTCACCGCCTCCCAGTGGATCCTCGGCGACCTTGAGAAGACGTCCGCCGTCGACACACCCGCCGCTACGCGACCGCTCGCGCGGCCGCAGATGAACACGGCGCCTACGCTCACTCTCTAGAGGGGCGCCCTTCGGTCAGTCACTCAGCTCGGGCATGGCTTGGTGTGCCACAGCGTGTCCTGGTACCAGTGGACGTTGTCGCCCGGCTGGATGGGCTGGCCGCAGTGTGGGCAGATTGGCGGTTCATCGGAGCCGAACCATGGCTTGCTGTACTCGAAGCTGCTTGGTGCCATCCCGATCTCCTTGTCTGCCGTCGCTACCGCCAGAGCACGTCAACGCCCAGGTCATGTACCAGCACGCGGCCATGCAAGATCTCATGCCGGATGAGCCGACGCTCCCTGACGCACGTCTTGTCGCGGAAGTCGCCGAAGCGATCGTTCGAGATCACCCACACCGTCGGGTCGTCGGCGGTGTCCAGAATCGTCTCATCGGCCTTGACGCGAGACGCGACCACGTGGACCGTCACGGCTGGTAATGCCGCGCGCAGATCCTCGTCGCCGACGCCGAGTAGTCCCCGGATGCCGGCGTCGAACACCACAGTGACGGGGTACTGCCTCCCGAGATCCTCGACCATCCGGATGAGTGCGGCCAGCCCGATGAACTCGTTGCCCTCGTAGCAGCAGTTGCTGCCGTCGATGACAAGCTCGCGGACGTCACGAGCGGCCACCTGGGCGAGGTTCCTGATGCGTTGCTCTGTCTTCGCCGAGTCACGGCGAATCCGATCGATCTGCCTCTGGTGGTCGCCGATGTCGCCCGAGACCGATCGCATCTGAAGCCTGATCGCACGGACCGCCGCACGAGGCGACCCCTCCCCGAACCGCCGTTGGCACTCTTGATGCAGCATGGCCCGCTCGTAGCTGTTGGCCGCGTCGGAGAGTTCCTCGTCTATGCGTTCGGCCTCGGAGATCCGATGCTCCAGCGTCGACACCTCGGACCTGAGCCTCGATACCGCTGACTCATGTTCCTCGAGCTCCGACTGGTATCCACGGAGCTGGGAAAGTGGAGCTGCGACCGCACGATCGACGCTCTCCTTGCGGGCCCTCACGGCTTCCCGCTCCCTCCTGCGGAGCGCCAGTTCCCGGTCAGTCTCGGCGAGCGCTTCGGCGACCTCGACAGAGTTGAAGTTCGTGAACCGCGCGAGGTCTCGCTCCTTGACGCTGACCGCATCGGTCAGTCGCTCCAACTTGCGGGAGGCGTCGCGACGATCGCGGTCTGCATCCTGCAGAAGCCCACAGACGAGCTCCATCTCCTGTCGGTGCGCCTTCAGGCGCGCCTTCGCGTCATCGTGCTCGACGCTGAACCAGCGGAGGACGTTCAGGCCGATGCGGGTCGCATCCTCAAGTGCTCGGGTCCGGGAAGCGAGAAGGCCCAGTTCGGCATCGAGCTCAGTGACACGTTCTTCCAGTCGACGAAGCTCGGCGGCGTGGTCCTCCACGTCCGAGCGGAGGTGTGTGATCTCAGCGATCGCACCATCGCGGTCGAATCGTGTCGCCCAGTCGACCTGTTGCGCGAGGCCGGCCCGACGCTGCTCGAGGGAACTGACGTCGTCCTCGGCGGCTCGCAACATCGCATCAAACGGGTTGTAGTCCATCTTCGAACGTCCTCGTGAGCGTCAACGCGACAGAATCACATCCTTGTCGTAGAGCGTGTTGCAGTTGCTGCAGCGCATCTTGTTCGTGCTCTCGGGGTGCACCGTGTACTTCCCACACACAGGGCACCGGTATCCCTTGGCCATGTCTCACTCCTCTCGCTCGGCCGGTCGCGGACGGCGGCCCTAACGATACCGGAAGGAGGGGAGCGTTGAGGCCATTTGACCTGCATAAACATCGCGCGGCGTACGTAATCGTATGTCGCCGCAGGTCAGAGACGGTGGATTCGAGGCTAATCGCCTGGGCGTCTCCGACGCGTCCCACACCTTCGACCACGGTGCGCCGGTCGACCCGGCGGAGTTCTGCAAGCAGGCCAACCCGGCGCTCTCGGGCCGCTGTCGGTGGGTGGTGGAAGTCTGCGGGCGTGATGAGCCAACGTCTTCACTTCGATGGGCCGATGATCGCCGGCGGGACGGCGTATGGGCTTGCAGACGTGTTGGGCGCTCCATCACCCGTCCGCACGGCTTCGGGAGTCGCGATCATCGACGGGGTGACCGGCGGCATCGAGGCGGGTGCCCTGTGGGCGGTGACCGGCGCATCGAGACTGGGCGTCACGTCTCTCGTGAACGCGGTCGCGGTGCATGCGGCACTCTCCGCCGACGTCGTCGTGTGCAACGGCCACGTACCCACGCGGACACTGGTCGCCGACCTGGCTCGACGCGCGGAGCAGGAGGAGACCGGCACCACCCGAACCAGCCTGCGGGTTGCGTCGTGGTACCGGCTGGGGCTTGAGCCTCTCGATGACGACATCTCCTTCGATGCAAGGGATCTCCTCGTCGTCGACACGTGGGACGAGACCTGGCACGCCGCACTCTGGCCGGCGAGTCGAGGCGATCTCGTCCGTCGACTGCGCTGGCTCCGCCACCTGGCGCGTGACCACAACACCGCGATCCTCCTGACGGCGCGCACGCCTTCAGGCCCGAGCGACGACGCTCTCGGCTGGATGCGTGACGCGTTCGACGTCGTTGCGGACGTGCGCATCGATCTCCGGGAGAGCGGGGGAAACGTCGAAGCGCACGTGCGTTCCCGCGGCGGGCGGGCTGACCGCGGCATCCTGCGGGCGATCCCCGGCGGACGGACGACCATCCTCCGCGAGCGCACCGGAACCCCGATGGACCACTGGGAGACCGGCGATGCGTAGCGACGAGCGGCACGCCGGGGCGCTGCGAGACCGCCCGATCCTGCGCGAAACCCTTCCCGTCGGTCGAGTCGCGGACGACGTCCCGCCTCTGGCGCTCGGCGTCGCCGTCTCGATGTCCACCGTCGAATGGTGCCAGGCAGCACTCGCGGCGTTCCTCCACCCTGACGAAGAGCTGCTGTGCGTCGTCAGGCTCCAAGGCGACGCCGGTTGGCTGGTCCGTGCCGACCACGACTGGCTGCTGTACTTCGTGCTCACCGAGCACCACTTCTGCCGCGTTGCCTTCCCAATGGATCACTCGGAGGCACGCGTCCTGGCGGCCGCATATGAGTACCTCTGGAGCAGCAGCCACTCACAAGGCGCGATCGAGATCGGAGTACCCGACCACATGAACCTGCTCATCGGGAGACTCGCCCATCGACGGGACTCGGTCGTCATCAGCGCTGCCGAGTACTACCTGCGACTTCCACCGGGTTCCGACGGCAGTCGCAGCTTCGCGGAGCAGGCGCCCGTGAAGTCTGGAGCGGTGTCCCTCATCGACCTGACCAGCGCAATGATGTGGCACGGCAATGACACCCCTACGCACGGAGGACCGCAATGACGACCTACCTCGCCGAGCACGGCGGACTCGTGCTGCACGTGGGAGCCCGGTCGACCACCGCGGCTGCGGCGGAGCAGTACGTGCGCCGCTACCTCAACACACCGACCGAGTACTGGTCCTACCCGGCCTACGACGGCTATCCCGGTGCACCCGACCTGGAGGTCGGGCTGCAGGATCTCCTCGCGCCGGCGCTGCTCAACGCGCCGATCCGCAAGCTGCGCACCTACTACGAGCTCGAAGAGGCGCTACCGGAACTGAACGAACGCCTGCGCGGCGTCCCGGGAGACGTCTCTCTCCTGAGCGCGACGGCTGCCGACATCAACATGGCGGCGCGGGTGTTCGGCATCTTCGACGTCCGGCCTGACATCTACGGCGTCAAACTCACAACGCTCGCCAAGATCCTCCACCGCAAGCGACCGCGCCTCCTCCCGCTATGGGACGAACACATCGAGCGCTGCTACCACACCGACCCCGGGGCACCCGTCCCCTATGAGAAGGGTCGGACGTGGGAGGGGTTGGGAGTCGCCTGGCTCAAGGCCGTCAAGGCGGACCTCACGGTCACGCCCGAGGTCGAGCAGACCTGGACGGAGTTGGCCGCGCTCACACCTCTCGGCGGACCCGCCATTACGCCCCTCCGCGCCCTGGACATCGTCGGATGGCGTCTAGGACGCACGTCCGTCGCGTGACCGGGCCGCTCAGAGCGACGTTCGACCCGGCTCAGCAACTGGCGCTCGAGCTTCGATCACGGTCAGCTGCAGCAATACCGCTCGCCCTGTCCGTTGGCTTGAGTAGCGGATACCGACACGCGATTCACTCCTTGGCACCGGCGCCATCGCACAGGCGCGCCGCCGTCCGGCTTGTCCACGACCTCGAGCCGCTGCCGTGAAGCCGTCTCAAGGTCGACGGGGCGTCCTCCGATGAACCGGGCAAGGAGCACGCGGCCTAGGAGTCAGCGAGGGGGACGTTAGCCGTGGCGATCCCACAGTTGGATCCCGCTACGGGTCGATTGCCGTACGTCGGCGACGACCGTCCGTACGTGGCAAGTCTCGCCGAGATCCACCAGCGATACGTTCGCCGCATCTCGAACGCGCCCAGGCGTGCCCAGATCTGGCGCGCGCTCAGGCTCTGGCACACGCTGGCTCAGGCAGAACTGCCGGGCGTGCGCTACTGGCTCAGTGGCAGCTTCCTCACCAACAAGACCTCTCCGTCGGACCTCGATGTGATCCTTGTCCTTGAGCCAAGGCACGTGCGTGCGTTCACTCCCACGGCGTCCGACTCTGTCCGGGTCTTGGTTTCGCATCTCAACGTGTTCGCCGAGCAGCCCGCAGGTGCAGCCGCGAAGCTCCAACCCGTGGGTGGCCTGATCGACGGCTTCTACTGCCCTGGCTGGATCCCTGAGTACACACGCATCTGGCAGGCACGCTGGACGACGGAGTTCGACAAGGCGACGCATCGACCAACCGTCCGACCACACCACTCGGGCGATCACCAGGATCGAGCCCTGCGGCTTCACCGGAACCTTCTCGGGGATCTCCCGGTTCGCCACGAGCCGCCGCCCGGGAGCCACGAAGTCCGCCACGCGCCTGACGATACCCGTACAAACGTTCGAAGAGCACAGGTCACCATCGGCGGTCCGAGGGCTCCGCGTCAGCCCCTCGACGCTCGTTGGTGTCCCAACATCCGGGATCGTCCGCCATCGGCTGGCCGCATCCCATGCTTACGAGCTGCTTACGGAAACGATCGAGGCCCTCCCGCTCCACTGAGCGAAAAGGCCTCTGACCTGGCACTACATGAGTAGCGGGGGCAGGATTTGAACCTGCGACCTCTGGGTTATGAGCCCAGCGAGCTACCGAGCTGCTCCACCCCGCGTCGG
>CAZFTZ010000233.1:0-4861 GCA_964521875.1 uncultured Cellulomonas sp.
CGGGATGGCCGGCATCTGGGCCGTGCTGCCCGCCGACGACGCGGTCCTCGTCGACACCACCCTGGACGCCACGGCGCGGACCGCCCGCGCGGCCGGCGATTCCCGCACCCTGGACCAGCTGCGCGCCGACACCCTCACCGCCCTGGCCACCGGCCGCGCGCTGCTCGCCGGCACTGCCGCCGCCGGGCCGGACGACCTGCCGACCACGACAGGGGCGCGGCCGAGTGCGTCGGCGGGTGGCGCGCACACTGCCGGCAGCAGTCACGACGACAACTCCCGCGCCGGCCGGTGCGACGAGGGCGGCAACCACGAGCCGCGCCCGCGGCCCGCGAGCCCGGCCACCGGCAGGGAGAAGCCGGACCACACGGTGGCCGGCGACCCGCTCGCCTCCGCACCTGCGCCGTCGGGTTGTCCACCGGTCCGGATCCCCCGGGTGCGGATCAACGTCACCGTCGCCCTGTCCACGTTGATGGGCCTGGACGACGTCCCGGCCGAGGTGGCCGGGTTCGGCGCGATCAGCGCCACCCAGGCCCGAGCCCTGGCCGCCGGAGGTGTGTGGCGCCGCCTGGTCACCGACCCTCTCTCCGGCGCGGTGCTGGACGTCGGACGCACCCGGTACCGACCACCTCGCCCGCTCGCCGAGCACGTCATCGCCCGCGACGGGTGCTGCGCCGCCCCGAGCTGCAGCGTGCCCGCGGACCGCTGCGACCTGGACCACAGCACCGAGTACCACGGCGTGCCCGCCAACGGCTCACCCGCGCCCGGCACCACGTCGGCCGACAACCTCGGCCCGCTGTCCGACCGCTGCCACCGGCTGAAGACCGACGGCGGGTTCACCCTGCGTCAGGTCGCGCCCGGCGTCTTCGAGTGGCGCACGCCCGCCGGGCTGGCCTACCGCGTCACCCCGGGGGAGCACGGCCGCACTGAACGACTGCCTGCGGTCCCCAGCCCCGGATATCCGGACGACCCGCCGTTCTAGCTCGTCGCCACGGCCAGCAGCGCGAGCAGCGCCTCGGCGTAGGCGTCGGCCGGGTTGTCCGAGCCGAACACCCGCTCCGGCTGGCCGGGCACCTCGACGAGCACCTCGAACCAGCCCGTCGTGGAGCGCGCCATGCTGCGGAACGCGGGCCCGAGCAGCTCGCGCAGCTGGTCCTCGCGCGGCAGCCAGAGCGCGTCCTCCTGCCGCACGGAGTCCAGCGCCCACTCGGTGGTGCCGTTGAAGCCGAGCACGGTGCCGGTCGGGTACTCGTGCGGCTCCACCACCATGTCGCTGATGGTGAAGACCTGCCCCATCAGCTCGTCGGACCGGATGGTGAACCGGTCCCCGGCGACCGGGCGCCAGACGAGCCCGGCACGGGCCAGCCGCTCCGCCGCCGAGACCGTGATCACGGCGCCACCGGTGTCCAGCGGCTCTCGTCGGCGGTGGACCGCTCGACCGCGTCCAGCACGCGCTGCACCTGCAGCCCGTCGGCGAAGGTCGGCGCGGGGTGCTGGTGCGCCGCGACGCCGCGCACCAGGTCCACCACCTGGTGCGTGAACGCGTGCTCGTAGCCGAGGGCGTGCCCGGGTGGCCACCAGCCGACCACGTACGGGTGCTCCGGCTGCGTGACGTCGATCCGCCGGAACCCGGCGGTCGCCGCCGGCTCCGTCGCGTCGAAGAACGACAGGCCGTTCATGTCCTCGAGGTCGAACGCCAGCGACCCCGCCGAGCCGTTGACCTCCAGCCGGATCTGGTTGCGACGGCCGGCCGCGAACCGGGTCGCCTCGAACACGGCGAGCCCGCCGCCGGCCAGCCGACCGAGGAACACCGCCGCGTCGTCCACGGTCACGGCGCCGGTGCCGCCGCCGGGCAGGGGCCGCTCGCCGACGAAGGTCTCCAGCAGCGCGGAGACACCGGTCACCGCCTCGCCGGTGACGAACTGCGCCAGGTCCACGACGTGCGCGCCGATGTCGCCGAGCGCGCCGGAACCGGCCTTGCTCCGGTCCAGCCGCCAGACGAACGGCGCCGCCGGGTCGGTGAGCCAGTCCTGCAGGTAGTGCGCGCGGACATGCCGCACCACACCGATGCGACCGTCGGCCACCAGCCGCCGCGCGAGCTGGATCGCCGGCACCCGCCGGAAGGTGAACCCGGTCATCGCGACCAGGTCCGGGTGGGCGGCGGCCGCCGCGGCCATCGCCTCCGCCTCGGCGACCGTGTTGGCGAGCGGCTTCTCGCACAGCACGTGCTTGCCGGCCTCCAGCGCGGCGATCGCGATCTCGGCGTGGGTGTCGCCGGGCGTGCCGACGTCCACCAGGTCGACGTCGTCGCGCACCACGAGCCGCCGCCAGTCGGTCTCGACGTCCTCCCAGCCCAGGCGCGCGGCGGCGGCGCGCACCGCGTCCTCGGTGCGCCCGCCGAGGACGGCCATCCGCGGCGTCAGCGGCAGGTCGAAGAACCGGTGGGCGTTGCGCCACGCCTGCGAGTGCGCGGCACCCATGAACGCGTACCCCACCATGCCGATGCCAAGCTCCGGCGCCACAACGTCCTCCGCGGTCTCGTCGTTCCTAGCGATCGTCGTGCCCGACGAGGTAGCGGTAACCGTCGGCGAGCACGAAGCCGAGCCGGGCGTAGAGCGCCGCAGCGTCCACGTTGGCCGCCTCGACCTGCAGGAACGCCCGGTGCGCGCCGTGCCCGTACGCCAGGGCGAGCCCGTGCCGCGTCAGTGCGGTGCCGAGCCCGGAGCGCCGGGCCTCCGGCGCCACCGCCAGGCAGGACAGCCCCGCCCACTGCTCGGTGCACGCCACCCGCAGCGTGCCGACGACCACGCCCTGCGCCACCGCCGTCAGGTACTGCGCGGGTGCGCCGGTGAGCACGGCCCGCGCCACGTCGGCGTCCGCGCCCTGCTTCAGCCCGAGGAACGCGCGCAGCCAGGCGGCGTCGGGCTCGTCGGCCACCTGGACGTGCGGCCCGTCGCCGTCCCGCGCCGCGCGCCCGCCCCCGTGCGCCAGCGGGCGCGTCGCCACCGGCTCCACCGCCCGCACCAGCACGTCGGTGCGCGCCCGCTCCGCGTACCCGCGGGCCGCGAGCTCGTCGGCCAGCGCGGGCGGTGCGCCGGTGCCCACGCGGAACACCGTGGCCAGCCCTGCCTCGTCGTACACCGCCTCGACCCGGCCCACCGCGGCGGCGAGGTTCGCGGGATGTCCCAGCGGCAGCGCGGAGTTCGCCCGGCGCGTGAACCCGCCGGAGATCCCGACCCGCCAGCCGTCCGGCGTGACGTGCGCGCGCAGCGGCGGCCAGGTCGCAGCCTCGACGAGGGCGCCCGGCGCCTCCGGCGGCGTCCAGGTGAACACCCGCAGGTGGACCACCTCATGGCCCCAGTCCCGCTCCGGCTCCCGCACGAACCCCAGCCGCGCGTACAGCCGCTGGGCGGCGGCCATCGCGTCCTGCGTCGAGAGCACCACCCGCCGCGCGCCGCCCGCGAGCGCCTCGCGCAGCGCGGCGCGCATCAGCTGGGCGGCGATGCCCTGGTTGCGCGCCTCGGGTGCCACCGCCAGCATCCGCAGCTCGACCTCGCCGGGCTCGGCGACCTCCGCGAACGACGAGCCGTACGGCGCCACCGTGATGGTCCCGACGACCGCCTCCCGCCCGTCGAGCGTCGGCGTCGCGGCGACCAGCAGCACCGCCTCCTCCGCACGGCGCTGCGCGTCCCGCAGCTCCGCGGCGTAGTCGTCGTCGTCCTCGAGCAGCCCGTCCGCGACGTACGCCTCGGCCGTCAGCGCGCCGACCGCGACGACGTCGTCGGGCCGCGCCACCCGGATGCCAGCCACGGCGCCATTCTGCCCGTCAACGAGCACCGAACGCGTCCGGCCCGCGCTCCAGCAGCGCGACGAACTGGTCCTCGTCAAGGATCGTCAGCCCGAGCTCGCGGGCCTTGGTCTCCTTGGACCCCGCGTTCTCGCCGACGACGACGAAGTCGGTGCTCTTCGACACCGAGCCGGCCGCCTTCCCGCCGCGCGCGATGATCGCCTCCTTCGCCTGGTCGCGGCTGAACCGCTGCAGGCTGCCGGTCACCACCACGGTGAGCCCCTCGAGCGTGCGCGGCGTGGTCTCGTCCCGCGCGTCGCGCATGACGACGCCGGCCGCCCGCCAGGACTCGACGATCGCGCGATGCCAGGGGCCGTCCTCGTCGCCGACGAACCAGTCGACGATCGACTGCGCGATCACGGGCCCGACACCCTCCACCTCTGCCAGCGCGGCCAGCGCGGCCGCCCGCGCCTCGTCGGGCACGGCGCCGAGGCGAACGGCGGGCGCGCCGGGCGCGCCGAGGGACGCGCCGCCGGTGACGAGCGCCCACAGCGCGTCCATCGAGCCGAGCTCGGCGGCCAGCGCGCGCGCAGCCGTCGGCCCGACGTTGCGGATGGACAGCGACACCAGGACGCGCCACAGCTCCTTGGTCTTCGCGGCGTCGAGCTCGTCGAGCAGCGTGCGGGCCTGCTCGGACGGCTCCCACTCGGGAAGGGTGCGGCCCTCGTCGGCCGCCGTCCTGAGCGCGGCCTTCGTGTAGGTCAGCTTGCGGCGGAAGGGCGCGCGGCGCCGCACCACCCCGTCGGCGTCCTCGCGCGGCAGGCCGGTCTCCGGGTCGCGGACGACGACCTCGACCTGCGCCAGCAGCGCGGCGCTGGCCGCCCGAACCCCCGCCCTCTCCTCGTCGGAGGCGTCGAGCGGGTAGCCGACGAGGTCGAACAGGGAGGCCTCGGTCGGCACCGGTGGGGTCGCCGGCAGCTCCGGCTGGGTCAGCGCGGCGGCCGTCACCTCGCCGAGCGCCTCGATGTCCAGCCCGCCGCGCGAGCCGATGTGCTCCAGCCGGCCGCGTACCTGCGC
>CAZFTZ010000234.1:0-3148 GCA_964521875.1 uncultured Cellulomonas sp.
AGCTCCTGCACCACCCGGATGTCGGCGCCACCCTGCAGCAGGTGGGTGGCGAACGAGTGGCGCAGCGTGTGGGGCGAGACGTGACCGGCGTTCGCCAGCCCCGCCCGTTCGGCGGCGGTGCGCAGCACCGCCCACGCGCTCTGCCGCGACAGCCGCGCGCCGCGCACGTTGAGGAACAGCGCGGGCGTGCCGCGCCCCGCCGCCGCCAGCGCCGGACGAGCCCGCACCGCGTACGCCTCCACGGCCTGCGCGGCGTACGAGCCCACCGGCACGACCCGCTCCTTGCTGCCCTTGCCGAACAGCCGCACCGCCCCTGCGCCGGGCACCGCCAGGTCGAGGTCGTCGAGGTCGAGGCCGACCGCCTCGGAGATTCGCGCGCCGGTGGAGTAGAGCAGCTCGAGGATCGCACGGTCGCGCAGCGGCACCGGCCCGTCCCCCGGCACGCCGTCCTCCAGCAGCCGGCGCACCTCCTCGACGGAGAGCGCCTTGGGCAGCCGCCTGGGCCGCGCCGGCGGGTGCACCTCCCGTGCCGGGTCCTGCGGCGCGAGCCCTTCCGGGACGCAGAACCGGTGCCAGCCGCGGATCGCCACCACCCCGCGGGCGGCGGACGAGGCGGACAGCACGGCACGGCCGTCGCCGCCCTGGCGCACCGCGAGCACGTAGTCCTCGACGTCGCGCTCGGTGACCTCGCCGGGTGTGGCGATCCCCCGCGCCGCCAGGTAGTCGACGTACCGCGACAGGTCCCGCCGGTAGGCGGCGAGGGTGTTCGCGGACAGGCCGCGCTCCACGTCGAGGTGGGCGAGGTAGGCCTCGAGCGCCTGCGCCAGCTCGCCCGTCGGGGCACTGCCGTCCGGCATGTCCGGGAGGCTACAGCGGCAGGAACACGTCCACGACGACCGCCACCGACAGCAGGGTCAGGTAGGTGATCGAGCGGTGGAACACCCGCATCGCCCGCACCGTGTGGTGCTGCGGGTCACGGGCCTGCCGCAGCAGCGTGAGGCAGGAGCCGAGGAACCACAGGCCGAGCGCGGCGGCGACCACCGCGTACACCCAGGTCATGCCGGCCACCGGCCACAGCAGCAGCGAGCACGCGATCATCGCCAGGCAGTAGGCCACCATCTCGGCAGCCACCTGTGCCTCCGCCCGGACCACCGGCAGCATCGGCACGCCGGCCGCCGCGTAGTCGGCACGGAACTTCATCGACAGCGGCCAGTAGTGCGGCGGGGTCCAGAAGAACACCACGCCGAACAGCAGCAGCGCCGCCCACGACACGCCGCCGGTCACCGCGGACCACCCGATGAGCACCGGCATGCAGCCGGCGGCACCGCCCCACACGATGTTCTGCGGCGTCCGCCGCTTGAGCAGCATCGTGTAGCCGACGACGTAGATCGCCATCGCCCCGCCCGCGAACAGGGCCGAGATCGGGTTGACCGCGAACCACAGCATCGCCAGGGCGACGACTCCCAGCGCGATGCCGAAGACGAGGGTCGCGGCCGGCGTGACCGCGCCCGTGACGGTGGGACGTCGCCGCGTGCGGTGCATCACGGCGTCGATGTCACGGTCCAGGTAGCAGTTGAGGACGTTCGCCGCACCCGCGGCGAGCGCGCCGCCGCCGAGTGTGGCCAGCACGAGCAGCAGCGACGGGAAGCCGTGCGCGGCGAGCACCATCGTCGGCAGCGTGGTGACCAGCAGCAGCTCGATGACGCGCGGCTTGGTCAGCGCGAGGTACGCGCCGAGGGTCGCCCGCCAGCCGTGCGGGGCGGTCCGCGCCGTCGTCGTCGGGGGGACGACGAGCGTCACCGGGACGCCGTGCGACGCCGAGGCCGCGGGGGCCGCCGGGCTGGAGAGTCGCACGCGAGTCCGTTCGTCGTCGGATCGCCGGAGACACAGCCGCCGGCGTGCGGAAGCATCGTCATCGTACATGGGACTTCCGTCCCAGGTGGGAGGTTCGGGAGGGTCCTGCGATCCGCCCGGGCGTGGGTCCCAGGTGCGGATATAGGCTCGTCGTGCAGCGACGACGGCGCCACCACGGATGCCCCGGTGGCGCCCCGCTGCCCGGCCGATCCCTCCCCGACGGCCGGACCCGACTGTCCGGGCGCGGCCCGGAAGGGAACGAGGTTCGGTGAACGCGAAGGCTCCCCTGGCGACCACCGTCGGCTGGACCGACATGGACTTCCGGGCGGTGGACACGGCCCGCGTGCTCGCGGCGGACGCAGTGGAGAAGGTCGGCAACGGCCATCCCGGCACCGCGATCAGCCTGGCACCGCTGGCATACCACCTGTACCAGGACGTGCTGCGGCACGACCCCGCGGACCCAGCCTGGCTGGGCCGCGACCGGTTCGTGCTGTCCGCCGGCCACTCGAGCCTGACCCAGTACATCCAGCTCTACCTCGGTGGGTTCGGGCTGGAGCTGGAGGACCTCGAGGCGCTGCGCACCTGGGGCTCGCTCACTCCGGGTCATCCGGAGCACGGACACACCAAGGGCATCGAGATCACCACCGGCCCGCTGGGGCAGGGCATCTCGTCCGCCGTCGGGATGGCGATGGCCGCCCGGCGCGAGCGGGGCCTGCTGGACCCGGACGCCGCGCCCGGCACCAGCCCGTTCGACCACTTCGTGTACGTGATCGCCTCCGACGGCGACCTCGAGGAAGGCATCTCCGGCGAGGCGTCGTCGATCGCCGGCACCCAGGAGCTGGGCAACCTCGTCGTGTTCTGGGACGACAACCACATCTCGATCGAGGGCGACACCTCGATCGCCTTCGGCGAGGACACCGTCGCGCGGTACGCCGCCTACGGCTGGCAGACGCTCGTCGTCGACTGGACCGCCGGGGGTGAGTACCGGGAGGACGTCGACGCGCTCGCCGCGGCGATCGCCGCGGCGAAGGCCGAGACGCACCGCCCGACGTTCATCGCGCTGCGCACCCTCATCGCGTGGCCCACCCCGGGCAAGACGGGCGAGGAGTCGGCGCACGGGTCGAAGCTCGGCACCGCCGCCGTGGACGGCCTCCACGAGGTCCTCGGCTTCCCGACGACGCCGTTCCCCGTCGAGGCGGCCGTGGTCGAGCACACCCGGGGACGGCTCGCCGCGCGTGCCGCCACCGAGCGTGCCGCCTGGCAGAAGGCGTACGACGAGTGGCGCGCCGCGCAC
>CAZFTZ010000235.1:0-4927 GCA_964521875.1 uncultured Cellulomonas sp.
CCGAGCAGCAGCGCCGCTACCGCGACGGAGCCAAAAAGGGCGCGAACGATCCGCTTCATGGGGTGGCCTTTCGAACTGGAGGGTGATCGCCGGGCGGGTCAGGCCCGGAACGGTGCGTACTCGGTGTGGAGCAGGTGGTGGGCCAGCTCCGAGTTGGGCTCGCCGTAGAACTCGTCGTAGAGCCGAAGGATGTCCGGGTTGCTCTGCGAGGTGCGCAGGGGCGACGTCTTGTCGATGTTGACCAGCACCTTCTGGCGGGCGACGGCCTCGCCGGCGCCGGTGGCCACCGGGTGGCCGGCGCCGTTGATGCACCCGCCCGGGCAGGCCATGATCTCGATCAGGTCGAAGCCGGCGTCCTCACCGGCAACGACCTTCTGCACCAGCGGTGCGGCGTTGTTGAGGCCGGAGACCACGGCGACCCGGACCGTCTTGCCGCCGGCGACGTAGGTGGACGTCTTGATCCCCTCGAAGCCGCGCAGCTCCTCGAAGTCGAGCGACTGCGGGACCTCGCCGGTGAGCTTCTCGACCGCCATCCGCATCGCGGCCTCTGCGACGCCGCCGGAGGCGCCGAACAGCATGCCGGCGCCGGACACCTGGTGGTAGGGCTCGTCGAACTCGCCCGGGGTGATGTCCTCCGGCTCCAGCCGCAGCTGCTGCACCATCTCGAGGAACTCGGTGGTGGTGAGCACGGCGTCGACGTCGCGGATGCCTCCGGGAGCGAACTCGTCGCGCGCCGCCTCGTACTTCTTGGCGAGGCACGGCACGATCGAGACGACGTAGAGGTCGTCGAGGTCGATCTTCTCGGTCTTGGCGAAGTGGCTCTTCACCGTGGCGCCCATCATCTGCTGCGGGCTCTTGCAGCTCGACAGGTGCGGGATCAGCTCGGGGTAGCGACGCTCGACCAGGTTGACCCAGCCGGGGCAGCAGCTGGTGAACTGCGGCATCACACCGCCGCGCTCGACGCGGCCGAGGAACTCGGTCGCCTCCTCCATGATGGTCAGGTCGGCGGCGAAGACGAAGTCGAACACCTTGTCGAAGCCGATCTTGCGCATCATGCCGGCCATGAACGGGCCGACCTCCTGCGGGGTCAGTCCGTACTCGGCGGCGATGACCGCGCGCACGGCCGGGGCGACGAAGCCGACGACCTTCTTGGTCGGGTCGTTGATCGCCTTGAACACCTGGTTGCGCTCGCGCTTGTAGTCCAGCGCGCCGCACGGGCAGGCCCGGACGCACTGGCCGCAGCTGATGCAGTCGGTCTGCGACAGCGGCAGGCCGTTGTGGGTGCCCACCCGCAGCTGGCCGGCGTGGAACTGGAACGCCAGCACGCCGACGCCCTCGACGTCCGCGCACGCGGCGACGCAGCGCCCGCAGGAGATGCACTTGTTGTTGTCGCGGATGATGAACTGGTGGTCACGCACGATCGGCGAGTACGGCCGCACGTGCAACGGCATCTCGAACACGACGTCGTGGCGGGACGCCTCGGTGCGCAGCTGGCAGTCGTTGCGCTTGGCGCAGCCGCAGCGCAGGCAGCGGGCCGCCTCGGCGCGGGCCTGCTCCTCGGTGAGACCGGTCTCCACCTCGACGAAGCTCTTGACGCGCTTCTCGACGGTCAGCCCGTTCATGGTGGCGCGCGCCAGCCGGGGGACGGACTCGAACTCGGCGCGCGGCATGTCCTCCAGCGAGCCGCGCGAGCACGTGTAGTCCTCGTGGCCGGGGCGCACGTAGCCGCGGGTGACGAACTCGTCGATCGCGGCCGCGGCCCGACGACCTGCGGCGACGGCCTGGATGACGGTCGCGGGACCGGTGACGCAGTCGCCGCCGGCGAAGATCTTGTTCTCCGACGACTTCATGGTGCGACCGTCGACGTCGATGTCGCCCCACTTGTTGAGGCGAACCGGCAGGTCGTTGTACAGGAACCCGGTGTCGGTGCTCTGGCCGATGGCACCGATGATCGTGTCGGCCTCGATGACGAAGTCGCTGCCCTCGACCGGGACGGGACGCCGCCGACCGGAGCGGTCCGGCTCGCCGAGCTCCATGCGCAGGCAGTGCAGCTGCTTCACCCCGCCGGGGCCGAGCGTGATCTTCGTCGGAGCGGTGAGGTACATCATCTCGACGCCCTCGTGCTCCGCCTCCTCGATCTCGTACGGCTCGGCCGGCATCTCCTCGCGGCTGCGCCGGTAGACGAGCGTGACGTGCTCGGCGCCGGTGCGCAGCGCGGTGCGGGTGCAGTCGATCGCGGTGTTGCCGCCGCCGACGACGACGGTGCGGCCGAGCGGGATGGTGTCGCCCTTGATGACGCGCTCGAGGTACTGGATGCCCATCCAGACGCCGTCGAGGTTGTCGCCGTCGATGCGCAGCGGGGTGGCACGCCAGGAGCCGATCGCCAGGTAGACGGCGTCGAAGTCGCGCTGCAGGTCCTCCAGGCTCAGGTTGGTGCCGAGGGCCTTGCCGGTGATGATCTGGACGCCGAGCGCCTTGATGACGCCGATCTCCTTGTCCAGGGTCGCCTTCGGCAGCCGGTACTCGGGGATGCCGTAGCGCATCATGCCGCCGGCGTGCGGCTGCTTCTCGAAGACGGTGACCGCGTGGCCGGCGAGCGCGGCGTAGTACGCGGCAGACAGGCCGGAGGGGCCGGCGCCGATGACGGCGACCGTCTTGCCGGTCGGGGCCGCGACGCGGGGGATCCACGGCGTCTCGCGGGACATGTCCCAGTCCGCCGCGAACCGCTTGACGTAGTTGATGGCGACGGGCTCGTCGACGAGGTTGCGCCGGCAGGCCGCCTCGCAGGGGTGCGGGCAGACGCGACCGCACACCGACGGGAACGGGTTGCGGTCCTTGATGACGCGGACGGCGGCCTCGTAGTTGCCGTCCGAGACGAGCCGCAGGTACGTCTGGATGTCCACGTTGGCCGGACAGGTCTCGACGCAGGGCGCGACGCAGTCGGCGTTGTGGTCGCACAGCAGCTGCTCCAGGCGCACCTTGCGGTAGGCGTCCAGGCGCTCGTTGTGCGTGGTGATCGTCATCCCGGAGCGGATCGGCGTCAGGCAGGCCTTGACGTCCCGCGGGGCGTCCTCGCCGACCTCGACGACGCACAGCCCGCAGCTGGCGTTCGAGCGCTCGAGACGCGGGTCGTGGCAGAGCGAGGGGATGTCGATCCCCTGCTGCGTCAACGCCTGCAAGATGGTCAGCCCCTCGACCACTTCGATCTCGCGGTTGTTCACCGTGACGGTGACGGTTGCGGTGTCGACCTCGGCCTGCGCGGTCACGTCCTGGACCTCCATCGGTGGGGGGCGGGAACTCCTACCGCCAACGCTAGGGAAATTCGTCACAAGGGGCAGTGGACTTCCGACCCAGACACGTTCGCTGATTCGCGGGGTCGCGACGGTTCCCGCGGGCGCCTCGTCGGGCGGCCGGGGAACGGTAGTCTTGGCCTTCGACCCCTCGTGCGGCGTCATCCCGCTGAACCCCCCCAGGGCCGGAAGGCAGCAAGGGCAGGCAGGCTCTGACGGGTGTGCGAGGGGTCCTGTCATGCCCCGGGTGGCGGTTCTAGAGTGATCGCTCTAAAGTTGTCGGCATGGCCGACCGCGGCGCCGCCACGCGCGAGCGCATCCTGTCCACCGCCGCCACCCTGTTCACCGAGCTCGGCGTGCGGGCCGTCTCCACCAACCGGATCGCGGCGGCCGCCGGCATCAGCCCCGGCAACCTCTACTACTGGTACGCGGACCGCGAGGCGATCGTGCGGGCGCTCTACGACCGGTTCCTCGCCGAGCACGACGAGCTCTGGTCCGCCCTCGACGGCACCGCGGCCGGACTGGCGCGGCTGCGCGAGGCGCTCGGAGCCTCGGCCCGCATCAGCGCCCGGTACCGGTGGCTGGTGCGTGACCTCGTCGGGCTGGTGCACGCCGACCCCGAGCTCGAGGCGACCTACCGTGGCGTGCGGGCACGGCGGCTCGCGGCGTTCGGCACGGTCGCGCGGGCCTGGCGCGCGGCCGGGCTGGTCGACGACGTGCCCGACGAGCGGCTCGACGACCTCGTCGGCGCGCTCTGGGTGCTGTCCGAGTCGTGGTGGCCGTTCGCCGAGCTCGACGACCCCGAGCCCGACCCGGAGGTGGGGGCCCGGCTGGCACGCGCCGTGCTCGACCCCTACGTGACGGGGGCTGCCCGATGACCGTCGGACCGAGCAGGCGCCCGACGCGCCGCACGGTGCTGCGCTGGCTCGGCATCGGCACCGGCGCCCTCGTCGTCGGCGGGACGGCGGCGCGGGCCGGGTACCAAGGGCTGTTCGCCCCTCGGACCGGACCGGCCTACGCGGCGTGGCACGGCGCGCCGTCCGGCGACGAAGGGTTGGTGGCGGCGGCGGTGCTCGCCGCGTCGGCGCACAACATGCAGAACTGGCGCTTCCACCTCACGGGCGGCGGCCTCGAGGTGTCCGACGACACCGCGCGCTCGCTCGGCGTGGTCGACGCGCACCGCCGGGAGGCGCACCTGGGCATCGGATGCGCGGTCGCGAACGCCGAGGTGGCGGCACCGGCGCTGGGATACGCCACGACCCTCGTGGTGCGGCCCGACGAGACCCGGCCGGACCTGCTGGCCAGGCTGGAGCTGGCCCCGCGTGACCCCGCCGCGCCCGACGAGCTGAGCCGTGCTGTCCTCGACCGGCACTCGGACCGTGGCCCGTACCCGGCCGACGAGCCGCCCGCCGACCTGCTCGACGAGGTGCGAGCCACCGCGCTCGCGGGCTCGTCGGGCGTCGACCTCGTCTGGCTCACCGCGGCCGACCCGCGGGAGCGGCTGGGCACGCTGCTGGTGGACGCCGCGCAGGCGCTGGTCGACGACGAGCGGATGTCGATCGACAACGGGGAGCTGGTCCGGTACGACCACGGCGCCGTCGAGCGGGAGAAGGACGGGCTGACGATGGACGCGCAGG
>CAZFTZ010000236.1:0-10564 GCA_964521875.1 uncultured Cellulomonas sp.
GACCGCGGCTTGACGAACCTGGCCAACTGCGCCGCGTACTGCTCCTTCCACCACCACGAGATCCACCGCCGGGACATCCAGGTGACACGCAGGCCTGACGGCACCGTGAACCACCACCACCCCGACGGACGGCCCTACGGCGACGCACCACCCGGCGACGCGACTCTGCCCGCACCCGAGGTGCGAGGCCGAGCCATGCCCGCAGCCGAGCCGGGCAGCACCGTCGCACCTGGCATCGGACCCTCCGGCACCGACTGCCGTCGACCGGATTCCGCGCCACGACCCGATCACGCGCCACGGGCAGACCAGGCTCCACCGGCGGGAGTGGACCCGCCGGACGACCTGCTTGCGCTGCTCACCGGCTGACTGACGCGCTCTCCGGAGGGTCGTGACCCGACGGGACCGTGGCGTCAGGCGACGTCGCGGCGCAGGGTGGTGAGGCGGCCGATCGCCGCGAACACGACGGCGTACGCGAGCAGCACGAGCAAGCCTGCCCACCAGTGGCTGAGGAGCTGCGTCAGCCCGCTCGCGGAGTAGACGCTGCCGCCCGTGATCGCCTCGCCGGCCGCGCCAGGCAGGTACTTGCCGATGCCCTTGCCCCACGAGGTGACGGCGAGCACCGTCCGTGCCACGGGCTCGACGAACTGCGTGAAGGCGAGCAGCACGACGATCGCGGCGACCTGGTTCGTGATGACGGTGCCGAGCGAGACGCCGATCGCCGCCCAGGCGCCGAGCGCCACCACGGACAGGCCAAGCGTGCGCCATGTCGCAGCCGCGTCCAGCCCGGTCGGCTTGTGCAGCAGGGCGAGCACGGTGGCGCCCGTGGCGGTCGACGCGACCGTGCCGACCAGGCCGAACACCAGGCCCGTCAGCACGCCAACGCCCAGCTTGGCGGCGACCATGCGGTCACGGCTGGGGTCGGCGAGCAGCGTCGGGGTGAGCGTCTTGTGGCGGTACTCGGCGGTGACGATGAGCGCGCCGACGATGAGCGGGAAGACGTACCCGATCGACACGGTGACCGTGTAGACGGACCGCACGATCTGCTCGGCCGTCAGGACGACCTGCTGGTCGCGAGTGCCGCCGGCATCGGTGGTGACGTCGCTCTGGGTCAGCGCCCAGGCGAGCACCGCGGCGACGAACGCCACGTACACCACCATGACGAGCAGCAGCAGCCACCACATCCGGGTGGAGACGAGCTTGCGGTACTCGGCGACGAGTGCGGCGCGCATCAGACCACCGTCCCCGGGGTGGTGCCGGCGCTCGTCGGGCCCGTGCCCGGTCCGGGTGGCGCGCCGGGCACCGTGGCGCCGGCTGCCGGGCCGACGTACACGCCGGACCTCCGGGAGCGGTGCGGCGCGACGGGCGGCTGCTCGCGCTCGGCGTCGGCGACGAGCTGCAGGAACAGCGCCTCCAGCCCGGCGTCGAGGCGGGTGAGCTCGTGCAGCTCCAGTCCGGCGGCGAACGCCGCCGCTCCGACGGCGGCCGGCTCGACGTCGGACACCTCGAGCGTCGTCGGACCGGGAGTGGCGGGGGAGGAGGCCGCCGGGGTGACCTGCCAGCCGCGGGTCGTGGCGAGCGCGACGAGTCCGGCACCGTCCGGCGACGCGACGCGCACCCGCGGCCGTGACTCGGCGGCCAGCCGGGCCAGCGGCGCCTCCCGGATCAGCCGGCCGTGGTGGACGATCACGACGTCGTCGACGGTCTGCTGCACCTCGGACAGCACGTGGCTGGAGACGAGCACCGTCCGGCCCTGCGCGGCGAGCGCCCGCATGAAGCCTCGCAGCCAGGAGATCCCCTCCGGGTCGAGGCCGTTCGCGGGCTCGTCGAGCAGCAGCACCGGCGGGTCGCCGAGCAGGGTGGTGGCCAGCGCCAGCCGCTGCCGCATGCCGAGGGAGAAGCCGCCGACCCGCCGCTTCGCCGCGTCGTCCAGCCCGACGAGGTGCAGCACCTCCCGGGCTCGCGAGTCCGGGACGCCGACCTGGGGCGCGTACACCCGCAGGTGGTCCAGCGCGGTGCGGCCGGGGTGGAAGCTTGCGGCCTCCAGGGCGGCGCCGACGACGCGGCCGGGCCTGCTCAGTGCGTGGTAGGGGGTGCCGCCGATGGTGGCGGTGCCGGAGGTCGGCCGCACCAGGCCGAGCAGGCAGCGCAGCGTCGTCGTCTTGCCCGCGCCGTTGGGCCCGAGGAAGCCGGTGACGCGCCCGGGCTGCACGGTGAACGTCAGGTCGTCGACGGCGCGTACGGGACCGAACTGCTTGGACAGGTGGGAGACCTCGACGGCGAGGGCGTCGGGCACGGCGGGCTCCTTCGACTGGGATATCGAACTGATATCACATTTCCGGGACGGGCGTCGACCGCTCCCTGGGTAGTGTCACCCGCATCGTGCAGCCGGTGGGCGTGTCCGCGACCTCGATGTGGCCGCCGTGCAGCTCGACCGCCCAGCGCACGATCGCCAGACCCAGCCCGGTGCCGCCGGTGGAGATCTGCCCGGTGATCGCCGGGGTGTTGCCGCGCACGAACCGCTCGAACACGTGCGCCCGGTCCGCCGCCGCGATACCCGGTCCGTTGTCGACGACGTCGATCCGCACCGACCCGCCCACCTGTTGTGCGACGAGCCGCACCACGTCGTCCAGCGGCGAGTGGCGCACCGCGTTGTGCAGCAGGTTGGCCACCACCTGGTGCAGCCGCTCGGGGTCGGCGGGCACCGTGAGGTCGTCGGGCGTCACGGAGACCTCGAACCGCACCCGCCGCGGTCCCGCGACCAGTGCGGCCTCGTCGGCCGCCTCCTGGAGGAACTCCCGCAGCGCCAGGTCCTCGACGTCGAGCGGCACGTCGCCGGCCTCGAGCCGGGACAGGTCGAGCAGGTACGTCACCAGCCGGCCGAGCCGCTCGGTCTGGGCGAGCGCCGCCTGCATCAGCGGCGGGTCCGGCGCGACGACGCCGTCGACGACGTTCTCCAGCTGCGCCTGCAGCGCGGCGACCGGCGTGCGCAGCTCGTGCGAGACGTTGGCGACGAGCTCGCGGCGGAACCGGTCGGACTGCTGCAGGTCGTCGGCCATCGTGTTGAACGCCGAGGCGAGCTGGCCCACCTCGTCGCGGCTCGTCGCCCGCACCCGGCGGCTGTAGTCGCCGCCCGCCATCGACCGCGCGGCCGCGGTCATCTCCCGCAGCGGGGACGTCATCCCGCGCGCCAGCACCTGGGTGAGGATCAGCGCGACGACGATCGCCAGCGGCAGCGTGCGGGTGGGCCCCAGGTGCAGCCGCGACAGCCCCCACCACGTGACGAACGCGGCGAGCGTCACGGTCGCGGCGACGAGCACACCGAGCTTGACCTTGATCGAGCGGACACGGTCGAGCGGCCGGATGTCCGGCAGCCGCTCCGCCATCGGCCTGCGGTGCCGGGGGACGGCGGCCGGCGTCGAGCCCGTGGCCGGCGCGGTCACGGCTCCGCGGTGGCGTGGTGGGCGTCCGCCGCCTCGTCGGTCGGCTCGAACGCGTACCCGACGCCGTGCACGGTACGGATGAGGTCAGGCCCGAGCTTGCGCCGCAGCGCCTTGACGTGCGAGTCCACGGTCCGGGTGCCGCTGGCGTCCACCCAGTCCCAGACGTCGGCGAGCAGCTTCTCGCGGGTGAGGACGGTGCGCGCGTTGGTGGCCAGCGCGACGAGCAGGTCGAACTCCGTCGGGGTGAGGTGCACCTCGTGGTCGCCGCGCAGCACCCGGCGCTGGGCCTGGTCGATCGACACGTCGCCGACGACGAGCGGTGGCTCCGGCTCGTGGACGCCACCGGTGTGGGCGGCGGCCGCCGCGGCGCGCTCCTGACGGCGCAGCAGCGCCTTCGTCCGCGCGACGAGCTCGCGCATCGAGAACGGCTTCGTCATGTAGTCGTCGGCCCCGACGCCGAGCCCGACGAGCATGTCCGTCTCGTCGTCGCGCGCGGTGAGCATGAGCACGGGCACCGGGCGCTCGGCCTGGATCCGGCGGCACACCTCGAGCCCGTCGATGCCCGGCAGCATGACGTCGAGCACGACGACGTCCGGCTGCAGCCGGCCCGCGGCCTCGACGCCGCCGATCCCGTCACCGACGGAGTGCACCGACCAGCCCTCCGCGGAGAGCCGGTGCACGATCGCCTGCGCGATCGCCGGCTCGTCCTCCACTACGAGGACAGTGGTCGTCGGCACCCCCGGGTTCTGGTGCGTGGTTGCCATGGCGCCAGCGTGGCACAGTCGGGCCGGATGCGGCGGGGGCAGGCGGGAGCAAGGGCGGCAAGGCCGGGCCGCCGCGCCTGCGGATTCGTATGATGGCGGCACCATGAGCGGCTCATCCAGCCGCCGGCACCGGCCCCTCGGCGGCACGCCCGGTGCCGGCCAGCCTCCAGTCCGCCACCCTGCCCACGTTGCCGTGCTCGCCCGGGTGAGTGACCCGTGGTGACCGACTGGCTCCTCGTCCTGCTGGGCGTGCTGCTCACCGCCGGCACCGCCGTGTTCGTTGCCGGCGAGTTCTCGCTGGTCACCCTGGACCCCGGGGCCGTCGAGGCACAGGCGCCCGACGACCACGCGGGCGGCCGCGTCCGGCGCGCGGTCCACACCCTGTCGACGCAGCTGTCCGGTGCCCAGGTGGGCATCACCGCCACCACGGTGCTGCTCGGCTACACCACCCAGCCGGCGCTCGCCCGGCTGCTCGGACGAGCACTGCACGGCCCGGTCTCGGCCGCCCTGGCGACCGGCTTGTCCGTGGTGCTCGCGCTGGTGCTGGTCAACGGGTTCTCGATGGTCGTCGGGGAGCTCGTCCCGAAGAACTTCGCCCTGGCGGCACCGCTGGCGACCGCGAAGGCGATCGCGCCGTTCCAGCTGTCGTTCACCACGGTGTTCCGGCCGTTGATCGCGGTGTTCAACGGCAGCGCGAACTGGCTGCTGCGCCGGGTCGGCGTCGAGCCGCGCGAGGAGCTGTCCGGTTCCCGGTCGGCGAGCGAGCTCGCCGCGCTCGTCCGGCGCTCGGCGGAGCAGGGCACGCTCGACGAGAGCACCGCGACCCTGCTGACCAACTCCCTCGACTTCGGCGAGCTGACCGCGGTCGACGTGATGACCGACCGGTTGCGCCTGGTGACGGTGCGCCGCGACGACACCGCCGCGGACGTGCTGCGCGCCGCCCGCGCCACCGGCCACTCGCGGTTCCCGGTGATCGGCCGGTCGAGCGACGACATCGTCGGCGTGGTGCCGCTGCGGCGTGCGGTGGCGGTGCCGTACGAGCGGCGCGACGAGGTGCCGGCCGCCGCGCTCATGGTCGAGGTGCCGCGGGTGCCGGAGACGGTGCACCTGGGGCCGCTGCTGGAGGAGCTGCGCGGACGCGGCCCGCAGATGGCGGTGGTGGTCGACGAGTACGGCGGCACGTCCGGCGTCGTCACGCTCGAGGACGTCGTCGAGGAGCTCGTCGGCGAGGTGGCCGACGAGCACGACCGGGCGCGTGGCTCGGCCGCGCGCCGCCCGGACGGCTCATGGGGCTTCCCCGGCGTGCTGCGGCCCGACGAGCTCGCCGAGATCACCGGTCTGACCGTGCCGGAGGACGGCCCCTACGAGACGCTCGGTGGACTGGTGATGGCGACCCTCGGGCGCATCCCGGCTGAGGGCGACGTGGTCGAGGTGGACGGCGTGCGGCTCGAGGTCGAGCGGATGGACGGCCGGCGCGTGGAACGTCTCGGCGTGCGGCGGGTGGCGTGATGAGCACCGGCCTCGCCCTGGTCCTGGTCGTGGTCTTCCTGGCGGGGAACGCCTTCTTCGTCGGGGCGGAGTTCGCGGTCATCTCCGCGCGGCGCAGCGCGATCGAGCCGCGGGCCGTCGCGGGGGACCGGCGCGCCCGCACCGTGCTGTGGGCGATGGAGCACGTCTCGCTCATGCTGGCGTGCGCGCAGCTCGGCATCACGGTGTGCTCGACCAGCCTGGGCCTGGTCGCCGAGCCGGCGATCGCGGAGCTCGTCCGGCGCCCGCTGCACGCGCTCGGTGCGGGCGACGCGTGGACCCACCCGGTCGCGTTCGTCGTCGCGCTGCTGGTGGTGGTGTACCTGCACGTGGTGCTCGGGGAGATGGTGCCGAAGAACCTCGCCGTCGCCGGCCCGGATCGCGCGGTGCTGCTGTTCGGACCGCCGCTGGTGTGGCTCGGCCGGGTGGTGCGCCCGGTGATCGCGGCGCTCAACTGGCTCGCCAACCACGCGGTGCGGTTGGTGGGCGTCGAGCCGCGGGACGAGGTCGCCTCGTCGTTCACCGCCGAGGAGGTGCAGTCGATCGTCGAGCGCTCCGCCGCCGAGGGGCTGATCAGCGACGAGCAGGGGCTGCTGTCCGGCGCCCTGGAGTTCTCCGACCGGACCGCGCGCGACGTCATGGTCCCGGTGACGGACCTCGTCGGCATCGACGCCGCGACGACGCCCGACGAGGTGGAGCACCTGGTGGGCCGCACCGGGTTCAGCCGGTTCCCGGTGCGCGACGACGGCGACCTCGTCGGGTACCTCCACGTCAAGGACGTGCTGTACGCCGACGAGGTCACCCGGTTCCAGCCGGTCCCGTCGTGGCGGGTGCGGCAGCTCGCCGTCGTCGGGCCGGGCGACGAGATCGAGGACGCGCTCGCGGCGATGCAGCGCTCCGGCGCCCACCTGGCGCGCGTGGACGACGCCGGCGCGGCGGTGGGGGTGGTGTTCCTGGAGGACATCCTCGAGGAGCTCGTCGGCGAGGTGCGCGACGCGATGCAGCGCGGGCAGCTGCCCAACGGCCGGTAGGGTGACGCGCAGGCGTCGTCCTGGTGTCCGTCGAGTGACCGCCAGACACCGGGAAAACGTGACTTTGGTCCCACGTTTTCGGCGTGTCGTTCCGGCGTGTTGCGTCCGCAACGGGCATTTCGGCTGGACGGACGTCCAACGGGGGGTTGGTCGGGGGCCCCTGACCCCGTTATGGTTCCGTGACCAGGGGCAGGCAGGGATCGTTGTCGGACAGGCCGGTACGCCGTAGTCGAGGGACGGAGGTGCCGTGGGCTCGCATCGCCACGAGCCGGCTCAGTCGTCGCCTCGACGCCCCGCCGTCCGCCTCCCGCAGGCTCACGCCAACCCCCGCCACCGCTCCGGTGCCACCCGCGTCGTCGGGCGCCTCGGCGTCCTCGGTGCCCTCGTCGGCATCACCGTGGTGCTGCCGGTCTCCCAGGCGGCTCTCGCGGACGCCGGTGTGCCCACCGTCTTCGCCAGCCACGTCGCGCTGCCGTCCACCGTCGACGCCCTCACCGCGACCCCGCCCTCGCAGCAGCCACCCGCCTCGCTGGTCTCCGCGAGCGGCTCCGAGACCAAGATCAGCATGGACGACGTGGAGCGCGTCTCGCGGTCCGTCGAGCGCAGCCCGCTGGAAGGGTGCGACGGCGTGCGCCGGCCGGGCACCAAGAACGGCCAGCTGCCCGCCGACAGCCTGTGCACCCTGTTCGACGGCCACACCCAGCTGCGCGCCGACGCCGCCGTCGCGCTCGCCACGCTCAACGAGGCCTACGTCGCCAAGTTCGGCGCCGACATCTGCCTCGCCTCCGGGTACCGCACGCTCGCCCAGCAGTACGCCGTGAAGTCCGAGAAGGGCGGCCTGGCCGCGACGCCCGGCACGTCCAACCACGGCTGGGGCCTGGCGATCGACTTCTGCTCCAAGGAGACCACCGGCGCCCGCTGGACGTGGCTGAAGGCGAACGGTCCGCTCTACGGCTTCGTCAACCCGTCCTGGGCGCTGCCGGGCGGCAGCGGCCCGCACGAGCCGTGGCACTGGGAGTTCCTCAAGGGCGTCGAGGAGGACGGCGAGTACTTCGGCTGACCGCCGGCTCGCACCGCTCCAGTCGTCGCGACGTCCGCGCCCCTTCCGGGGCGCGGACGTTCTGCTGTGTCAGCGCAGCGTCAGGCCCCAGCCGAGCGTGTGGGACGCGCCAGGGGCCAGGTCGACGAGGTCGACGCCGGTGCGGAACGCGTCGGCGACGCACGTCATCGGCTCCGCCGCGACGGCCGTCCGGCCGATCGACTCGACGTCGTCGCCGGTGCACACCTGCCAGGCGCGCGCCGCGGCGTCGGTCCACATCGCGATCGTCGTGCCGTCCGGCCGGCCGAAGACCAGCCACGACAGCCCGTCGGGGTCCCGGACCAGGTCCGTCCAGGCGTCGTCGTAGGCGCGCCCGGCGAGCGACTTCGGCTCGCGCAGGTCGAAGCCGTTGGACACCGGCTCGGTGCCGGTGGGCAGCAGGCGGTTGTCGGTCGTGACGTGGCGGTTGGCGTCGACGCGCAGCGTGCACTCGTCGAGCGTCGCGCCGCCGAGGTCCAGCCACGGGTGGACGCCGGCGCCGTAGGGCGCGGTGGTGTCACCGCCGTTGGTCGCCGTGATCGTCGCGCGCAACCCGGCGTCCGTCAGCGCGTAGCCGGCGACGATGCGCACCGGCCACGGGTACCCGCTGGTCGGCACGATGGTGTGCGTCAGCTCGACCGACGTGCCGTCGTCGGACACCCCGGCGGACTCCCAGCGCACGTGGGTCACCAGGCCGTGCAGCGCCGTCATGTGCGAGGGCTCCGAGACGGCGAGCTGGTGCACGGTGCCGCCGTACTCGTACATGCCGTTGGCCAGCCGGTTCGGCCACGGCGCGAGCACCATGCCGGAGAACGCGGGGGCCAGCTCGGTCTCGTCGTACGGCCGCACGACGTCGACGCCGCCGACGCGGTACGCCCGCAGGGAGGCACCGACCTCGGCGATCACCGCCTCCTGGTCACCGTGCTGCAGGTGGTACTGGGCGCCACTGGGGGAAGTCACAGCGGAACACCGTACCTGGACAGCTGACCGACGTTGCACTCCCGGGGTCCCGGGTGAGTCACCCGATCGTGCGCGCAGCCGGGTGGCGGCGCCGCCGCGCGGGTGAAACCGGTGGACGACGAGCCGCGTGCGTGACGCGGATGCCCTACCGTCCGGCCATCGGGCTGCGGTGGCAGACGACAGACCGAGGAGCAGGTTGTGGCGTGGGACGGTGCTGTCCTCGTCGAGCGTGAGGTGCGTGAGCTCATCCGCCGGCGAGGGCTGGATCCGGTGCGCGACCCCGACGGGGTGCGGGCGCTGGTGTCGGCGGCGATCGCCGACTACGACGAGCGGTCGGCGCTGGGCGCCGTGCCGCGGCTCGACGACGCCGCGACCGTGCACAAGCAGGTGGTCGACGCGGTCGCCGGGCTCGGGCCGCTGCAGCGCTACCTCGACGACGAGTCCGTCGAGGAGATCTGGATCAACTCCCCGACCCAGGTGTTCGTCGCACGTGGCGGCGTCGCCGAGCTGACCACGACGATCCTCACCGACGAGCAGGTGCGCGACCTCGTCGAGCAGATGCTCAAGGCGTCCGGGCGCAGGCTGGACATCTCCAGCCCGTTCGTCGACGCCGCGCTCCCGGGCGGCGAGCGGCTGCACGTCGTCATCCCGGACGTCACGCAGCGCTGGGCGATCAACATCCGCAAGCACGTGGTGCGCGCGACGAGCCTGGACGACCTCGTCGCGCTCGGCACGCTGCCGTCGCCGGCCGCCGCGTTCCTCGCAGCCGCGGTGCGGGCCGGCCTCAACGTGCTGGTGTCGGGCGCGACCCAGGCCGGCAAGACGACAGCGCTGAACGCGCTGGCTGGTGCGATCCCGGTCCGGGAACGGGTGATCAGCTGCGAGGAGGTCTTCGAGCTGCGCCTGGCGGCGCGGGACTGGGTGGCGATGCAGTGCCGGCAGCCCAACCTCGAGGGCACCGGCGAGATCCCGCTGCGGCGGCTGGTCAAGGAGGCGCTGCGGATGCGGCCGAGCCGGCTGATCGTCGGCGAGGTGCGCGAGGCCGAGGCCTTGGACCTGCTCATCGCCCTGAACGCCGGCGTCCCCGCGATGGCCACCATCCACGCCAACTCCGCGCGGGAGGCCCTCGTCAAGCTGTGCACCTTGCCGCTGCTGGCCGGGGAGAACGTCTCCAGCGCGTTCGTGGTGCCCACGGTCGCGTCCGCGGTGGACCTCGTCGTGCACCTGGGCCTGGACGCGGCCGGGCGGCGCGCGGTGCGCGAGGTGCTCGCCGTGCCGGGCCGCGTCGAGGCGGGCGTCGTCGAGACCGCCGAGGTGTTCGCGACGCGCGGTGGCCGGCTGGTGCGCGGTGACGGGTTCCCGCCGCACCCGGAGCGGTTCGCGCGGATCGGCTCGGACCTGGCGGCGCTGCTGCGGGTGCGGGACTAGGGGGCGGCGCAGGTGGGCGTGGTGGTCGGGCTGCTGCTGGGTGCGGGGCTGGCGTGCGTCTGGTGGTCGTGCTGGCCGGCGCCACCGCGGCGTCCGACGAGCCGGGTGGTCGACCTCGTCCGCGACACGCTGGTCCAGGCGGGCGTGACGGGCGTGGGGCCGGCGGCGCTGCTCCCCGCCGGGCTGGCCGGGGCGCTCGTCGTCGGGTGCCTGGCGTTGCTCGGCGTGCCGGTGCCGGCGGTTGCCGGGGTGGCGGCGGCGTTCGGCGCGGCGGCTCCCTGGGGGCTGCTGCGGGGGCGGGCGCGGCGGCGGGCGGCCCGGCTGCGGCGCTGCTGG
>CAZFTZ010000237.1:0-3083 GCA_964521875.1 uncultured Cellulomonas sp.
GACGCCATGGATCTGACCAACCACGTGAGAGAGTGGAGCGATTACCAGGAGTGAGCACAGCGTCAGGATTGCGCGGGGCATAGTCGGACGATACCACTCAGGCAGCCGCTTTCTCGACACCCCGCTCAAAGGCGTTCGATCGGAAGAGCCATGCGCGCGGCGCGGGTAACGGTCATTGGGCCGTTACTCGTCCTGTCTTGGCTCCGAAATCAACTGGACACGTCCAAGCGGATTCTGTGTGAGTGCTGACGCGTCAACTCGTGATGGCACGACGGTGAGACTGGCACGGGTTTTCCACAGAGTCCACAGCCCGCAGCCGGCCGACGGCGCGCGGCCTCAGAGCCTTGCGCGCCAAGCGGCCGGGCGAGCGCCGCGAGCGGCTGTGGACCCCTGTGGAGAACACGCGGCTTTCCGCCCACGACATCACGCGAGCGCCTCCGCCGCTGGTATCGTGCCTGTGGGCAAGTGCGCTCCAGCAACCATCGCCGCGAGTTTCTCCTTCGCGGCGCGCGCCCAGCCCTGCCATCGCGGCAGCTTCACCGCGCGGCCACGAACGTACACATCCACCGGCGTAACAACATCACCACCCTCCACAGGCTCGAGCGCCCAGTGCGGACGGATCTCGTTGTAGCGGCGACGGAAAGCTTCCAGTGATCCGCGCGCCTCGGCGGGACTCGTGTAGAGCTTCCAGTAAACCTCTTCAGTCTTCAGTGTCTGGTGAAAGCGCTCCAGCAGTCCCAGCTGCGTCGGCGTGCGATACTGGATGCGCACGTGCGCGTACTGCCCCTCGATGTGCGCCCGGAAATATCGTGCGAGGAAGCTCGAGCCGTTGTCGGTGACGAGGAACGGCGTCTTGCCAAGCGGCCCATGCAGTTGCTCGGCTTCGGCGCGCGCCGCATCGAGTGCGGCAGCGATCTCGCGCGCGCTATAGCTGGCCGTGAAGTGACAGGCCAGCAGATAGCGCGAGTAGTAGTCGATCACCGTGACCGCGTACCACCAGCCGTGGCCGGGGATGTGCAGGTAGGTGACATCGGCTTGCCACAGTTCGTTCGGCCCGCTGGGCAACAGCTCAAACAGCCGCGTCGCCTGATAGATCGCTGCGTCCCGCACGCGCGTCTTCTGCAGCAGACCTGCAGCCTTGAAGATGCGGTAAACCTGCTTGTTCGTGACGCCAAGACCCTCGCGCCGGGCGATGACCGCGATGCGCTTGTAACCCCACCAGGGATAACGGTGCGCGAGCGCTTCGATCGCTGCTGCGAGCTGCGGCTCGATCACCTTCGGCTTGCGGCCCGGGCGCGCAGGCTTCTCCGCCCGCCGCCCGTACCAGCTCGAGCGCGGGATATCCAGCCAGCGCAGCAGGTGATTCAGCCGCACCGCAGGCTTCACATCCGCCTCGATCGCTTCGCGCACCATCGCCCGCAACTCCTCGGTGAGATCTATTGGCCCGAGAGTTTTTTTAAGATGCGATTGGCCACAGTGATCTCGCCGATCACTTGGTCGCGCTCGGCCAACTGCTCCTGCAGCTTGCTGATCTCCTTCGCCTGTACATCGGCGCCGCCACGACCGGCAACTCCGGCTGTGCCGCCACGGACGAACTCATCGCGCCACCGGTACAGCGTCTGCTCGGAAATCCCGGCGCGCCGCGCGATCTGCGCTCCAGGCTCCTCCTTCGACAGAAGCTTCAGGACCAACTGCGTACGCTGCTCCGGCGTGAAATCTGACTTACGACCCATCGACTACCTCCGAACCTTCTGGTCACTTTACCTCGTGTCCAGAGAATTCGGAGCTATACAGCAAGAAAGTCGTTGCCGTCGACACGCACGCCGGCGATCCCGAAGCCGGGTCCGCGTGCGGCAAAGGAGGACCGTTCGCCTCCTGCGAATCCCTGGAACGTCGAAATGGCCCATTGATTGTTCACGACGTTGAGGAGTACAGGTGCGTGGTATACGGCAGCGAACGTGAGTGCGTAGTGAAAGTCCGCCTCCGCGGTGCTGCCTTCGCCAACCCACGCCGCAGCAATATCGCTCACTCCTTTGATGCGAGCCGCCATCGCCCAGCCCACCGCTTGGGGATATCGCGTGGTCACGTTTCCGGATACGGAGAAGATGTTCCGGGCGCGCGAGTGATAGAAGACGGGCATCTGCCGTCCTTTGCACAGGTCTGCGGTATTGGAGAGGCATTGACACATGAGTTCGAACGGGCGACCGGCGCGCGCAATATGCAGACCTTGCGTTCGGTACGAGGGGAATAGCATGTCCGCAGGCTCGAGCGCCATCGCTTGGGCGGTGAGAGTCGACGTCGCGACCGATGGTTTCCATTGACCCACCGCCTGATGACGCGCGTCAAGGACGCGCACCAGTCCTTGCGAGAGTGGCAGAGTCTGCTGAGCGCCGACGTCGAGCGCTGGACGGGGAAGCGCGCCCGGCTCTGACAGATTGAGATAGGAAAAATCGGGTCTCTCACCAGGTCGCGCAGGTACGCGCGGGATGTGCAGTGAGGTGGTCGTCATTGTGATTCGCCGGATTGAGAGATTCGGACGGGCGTGAGCCGAGTGGCGTGCTCAAAGCGTTCCACGGAAGATTGCCTGCAGGAGCGCCGGTCTGCAGCGATTTGATCGCTAGATGCTGTAGACGCGAACCTACTAGACGGTAACAGACCTACTCGACGGTAGCATTCTGTGTAAGAAGTGACAATGTCCATGTACCGCGCTCCGCTCGATGACTTCCGCTTTCTGATCCACACATTGCGCGCGGAGCAGATGCTCATCGAGGATGAGCACACGCCTGAGCTCATCGATTCCATCCTGGACCAATCGGCTCACTTTGCGGAGCAGATACTTGCACCGCTCAATCGATCCGGCGACGCGGAAGGCGCATGCCTGACCTCCGAAGGGGTGCGGACGGCGAATGGCTTCGCAGCGGCCTACCGTCAGTTCGTCGAAGGAGGTTGGCCTCAATTGCCGGGCGATCCTGAGTTCGGGGGCCAAGGCGCACCGACAATTCTCCACTGCGCCATACAGGAGATGTGGGCGTCCGCGAATCTCGCCTTCAAGCTCTGCCCCATGCTGACGCAAGCAGCGGCTG
>CAZFTZ010000238.1:0-5840 GCA_964521875.1 uncultured Cellulomonas sp.
TGAGGCGGTGACGCGCCGGGCGGCCCACGGTCGGCCGCCCGGCACCAGGACCCGGCAGGGCAGCGCGCCGGGACGCAACGCAGAGATCAAGGACGATCCACAGCGCCGGGCGGGGGCCCGCGAAGACCCCCGTCCGACCGCCACACCGACAGGAGAGTGAGCGGCATGTCCGCAGCCACAGCGGCAGTTGCCCCCACCGTGCGCCGGGGCAAGGGCGCACAGGTCAGGATCCAGAAGTTCGGCGCGTTCCTGACCGGCATGATCATGCCGAACCTCCCGGCGTTCCTCGCCTGGGGCCTGATCACCACCTTCTTCATCGCCGTCGGCTGGACGCCGAACGCCATCCTCGGCGGCTTCGGCAACGCCGACGTGATGCACTGGGCAGGCGCGGCGACCAAGCTCGCGCAGGCCGACGACGGGACGACCTTCCAGCAGTACGTCGGACTGGTCAGCCCGATGGTGACCTACCTGCTCCCGCTGCTGATCGCCAACGCCGGCGGCCGCATCGTCTACGGCGCCCGCGGCGCCGTCGTCGCCTCGATCGCGACGGTCGGCGTCATCGTCGGCTCGACCGTGCCGATGTTCCTCGGCGCCATGCTCGTCGGCCCGCTCTCGGCCTGGATCATGAAGAAGGTCGACGGCATCTGGGCAGGCAAGATCCGGCCCGGGTTCGAGATGCTCGTTGACATGTTCTCGGCCGGCATCCTCGGTGCCGCGCTGTCCGTCGGGGCCTTCTTCGGCATCGCGCCGATCGTCACGAACGTCAGCCAGTGGCTGGGCAACATCGTCGACTGGCTCGCCGACCACCAGCTGCTGCCGGTGATGAGCCTCATCGTCGAGCCGGCGAAGGTGCTGTTCCTCAACAACGCGATCGGCAACGGCGTGCTGGTGCCGTTGGGCGCCCAGCAGGTGATCGACAAGGGCCAGTCACTGCTGTTCCTCGTCGAGGCCAACCCCGGCCCGGGCTTCGGCATCCTGCTCGCCTACACGCTGCTCGGCGTCGGCGCCGCCCGTTCCACCGCCCCCGGCGCGATGGTCATCCAGTTCCTCGGTGGCATCCACGAGGTGTACTTCCCGTTCGTCCTCATGAAGCCGACCCTCATCATCGCCGCGATCCTCGGCGGTGCGACCGGCGTCGCCACCAACGTCGTCTTCGGCTCCGGCCTGCGCGGTCCCGCGGCGCCCGGCAGCATCCTCGCGGTGCTGACGGCCACGCCACGCGGTAGCTACGTCGGCGTGATCCTGTCCGTGGTGCTGTCCGCCACGGTGTCGTTCCTGGTCGCCGCGGTCATCCTGCGGGCCTCGCGCAAGCGTGACCTGGAGGCCGGCGAGAGCGGCGACCTCGCCGCCGCCGTCGCGCAGACCGAGGCCAACAAGGGCAAGGTCAGCGACTCGCTGCAGCACCTGATGACGACGACCGACGTCCCGAGCGCCGCCGCCAACCTCACGGCCGGGCGGACCATCCACTCGATCGTGTTCGCCTGCGACGGCGGCATGGGCTCGAGCGCGATGGGCGCGAGCATCCTGCGCGACAAGCTGAAGAAGGCCGGCGTGACGGACGTCAAGGTCGAGTTCAAGGCGGTCGCCCAGCTCGAGGACGGCGCGGACATCGTCATCAGCCAGCGTGAGCTGACCGACCGTGCCCGGCACCAGGCGCCCAGCTCGCAGCACGTCTCGGTGGACAACTTCATGAACAGCCCGGTGTACGACGACGTCGTCGCCGCGGCGAAGGCGTCCGCCTCGGCGTCCGCCGGGAGCCCGTCGTGACGGACGTGCTCACCCGTGACCTCGTCGTCGCCCCGGGCAAGGCCCGGACGAAGGAGGAGGCGATCCGCGAAGCGGGCGAGCTCCTCGTCGGCTGCGGCGCGGTCACCCCGGCCTACGTCGACGCGATGGCGGAGCGGGAGCGGCTGATCTCCACCTACATGGGCAGCTCGCTGGCGATCCCGCACGGGACCGACGAGTCCAAGGGCGCCATCGTCCGCTCCGCGCTCTGCCTGGTGCGGTACGACGAGCCGATCGAGTGGGGCATCGGGCAACCGGTGCGCGTGGTCGTCGGCATCGCCGGGGTGGGGGAGGAGCACATGTCGATCCTGTCCAAGATCGCGCTGGTGTTCTCCGACCCCGAGCAGGTGGAGAAGGTCCTCGCGGCGGCAGGGGCCGACGAGCTGTACGACCTGATCCAGCAGGTCAACGCGGCGTGACGACGATGCACGACCAGGAAGGCCCGAGGGGCGGCGCGGCGGCGGTCCGCGGCGCCGCGCCGTCCCCCGGGAGTGGTTGGCTGAGCACCGAGCAGGCGAGGGAGGCGCACCCGTGATCGTCACCGTCACGCCCAACCCGAGCCTGGACCGGGCGCTGGACGTCGACCACCTCGCCGTCGGCGAGGTGAACCGGGCGCACGCCGTCCACGTCGACGCCGGCGGCAAGGGCATCAACGTCTCGCGCGCCCTGGTGCGCCAGGGGGTGTCCTCGCTCGCGGTGCTGCCGGTCGGCGGCGTCGACGGCGAGCGGCTGGTCGACCTGCTGGCCCAGCACGGCGTGCCGGCGGCGCCCGTCCCGGTGCACGGTGACACCCGCTCCAACGTCACGCTGGTCGACGCGTCCGGCGCGACCACCAAGGTCAACGCCCCCGGCGTGCGGCTGACACCCGAGGAGGTCGACGCGCTGCTGCGCGTCGTCGAGACCCAGCTGGTCGCAGGACCGTCCGCGGTCGTCGGCGCCGGGTCGCTGCCGGCGGGGGCGGGCGACGACTTCTTCGTCCGGTTGGCGGCGCTCGCAGGTCGGTACGGCGTGCCGGTCGCGCTCGACACCTCCGGCCGCCCGCTGGCGGCCGCCGTCCGCGCCGGCGGGCTCGGGCTGATCAAGCCGAACGAGCACGAGCTCGCGGAGCTGGCCGGTCACGAGATCGGCACCGTCGGCGAGGCGGTCGCCGCCTCCCGCGAGGTGATCGCCGCCGGCACCGGGTCCGTGCTGCTCACCCTGGGCGCGCACGGCGCGATGCTCGTCGACGCCCAGCGTGCCTGGTGGGCCGGTGGCCCGCCGCTGCAGCCGGCCTCGACCGTCGGCGCCGGCGACACGACGCTGGCCGGTTACCTCGCGTGGGCCGGATCGCCCGACCCCGGCGAGCGCCTGCGTGCCGCGGTGGCATGGGGTCGCGCCGCCGTGCTGCTGCCGGGCACCCAGGTGCCCGACCCGTCCCAGGTCGACCTCACCGTGGTCCGGCTGGTGCCGGACCCCGACCCCGACATGCTGCTCAAGGAGATGTGCGGCTGAGCGCCGCCGGAAGGAACGACACCCATGCCCAGCCGCACCGTCGCCGTCGCGTCCCGCGTCGGCCTGCATGCCCGCCCGGCCGCCCTGTTCACGCAGGCGGTCACCGCGGCCGGCATTCCCGTGACGATCGCCACCGCCGGCAAGGCGCCGGTCAACGCGGCGAGCATCCTCATGGTGATGGCGCTCGGCGTGCCGCACGGCCAGGAGGTCACCCTTACCGCGGAGGGCGAGAAGGCCGACGAGGTGCTCGACGACCTCGTCGGGCTGCTGGCGACCGACCTGGACGCCTGACCGCTCGAGGCTGACCGCCCCGAGCCTGACCGCCGGAGCCGGAGCGTGCGCCGCAGGGCCGACGCGCCGCGCGGCCCCCGCGCACGGCCCGGACGTACAGTGGCGCGCATGGCGCACCCGGAGCTGCACGACCCGGAGACCGACCCGCTGGCCACCTACGTCCTTGAGCCCGACGACCTGCGCACCCTGCTGGGCCGGGTGGTCGCCGGGGCCGGCCACGCGACGCACACACCGGTAGCGCCGTTCACCGGGGCGCCGATCGCAGCGATCCCGCTCTCGACGCCGGACGACGTCGCCGAGGCCGCCCGCCGCGCGCGCGCCGCGCAGCGGCTGTGGGCCGCCCGCCCGCTCCACGAGCGCACCGCTGTCCTGTCCCGCCTGCACGACCTGCTGCTCAGCCGGCAGTCGGACGTGCTCGACCTGGTCCAGATCGAGACCGGCAAGGCCCGGGCGCACGCGTTCGAGGAGGTCGCCGACGTCGCGAACGTGTCGCGGCACTACGCGCTGCGTGCGGGTGCGTACCTGCGCGACAGGCGCGTCGTCGGCCTGGTCCCGGGGCTGACCGCGACCCGCGTGCTGCGTCACCCGGTGGGCGTCGTCGGCGTCGTCTCGCCGTGGAACATGCCGCTCACGCTCGTCCTGGGCGACGTGCTGCCGGCACTCGTCGCGGGCAACGCGGTGCTGCTGCGGCCGGACCTGCAGACCACGCTCACCGCGCTGTGGGCGGCCGAGCTGTGCGACGACGCCGGGCTGCCGTCCGACGTGCTGCAGGTGGTCACCGGCCATCGCGACGTGGCGCAGGCGGTGGTCGAGCACGTCGACGCCGCGGTCTTCACCGGCTCGTCGGCCGCCGGGCGGGACGTCGCCGCCCGGACCGGCGCCCGGCTGATCCCGACGACGCTCGAGCTGGGCGGCAAGAACGGCGTCTACGTGGCCGACGACGTCGACGTCGAGGTGACCGCCGCCGGGTTGGTCCGCACCTGCTTCGCCTCGACCGGGCAGGTCTGCGTCAGTGCTGAGCGCGTCTACGTGCACCAAGCGGTGTACGACGAGCTCGTGGAGGCCTTCGTCGCCCGCACCGAGGCGCTGCGGCTCGGCTCGGGCCTGGACTACCGCTGGGACGTCGGCTCCCTGACCTCGGCCGACCAGCTGGCGCGCGTCGTCGAGCACGTCGAGGACGCGGTCGGTCACGGCGCGCAGCTGCTGGCCGGCGGTGAGCAACGGCCGGACCTGGGGCCGTACTTCTACGAGCCGACGATCCTCGCCGACGTGCCGCCGGAGGCTCGCTGCTTCCGGGAGGAGACGTTCGGCCCGGTGGTCTCGATCTACCCGGTGGCGTCCGACGACGAGGCGGTCGCGGCGGTCAACGACACGGAGTACGGCCTGGCAGCCGGCGTGTGGACGTCCGACGAGCGGCGCGGCTGGTCGATCGCGCGCCGGCTGCGCGCGGGCAGCGTTTCCGTCAACGAGGCGTACGTCGCGGCGTGGGCGCCGATCGGCGCGCCGCAGGCCGGGTGGGGCTCGTCGGGCCTCGGTGCGCGTCACGGCCGCGAGGCGCTGCTGGCGGCGACCCGGCCGCAGACCATCGCGCTCCAGCACGGCACGTTCGGGCTCGTCGGTCGGCGTGGGCCGGCGATCGGGCTGGACCGGATGCTGTTCGACCACGGCGGCGACGTGTGGACTCAGCTCTACACGGGCGCGCTACGCGCGATGAAGGCACTGCGGATCCCGTAGCGCGGCCCTGGCACCCCTGCGGTCCTCACGTGTCGTGAGCGACCGGCTCCTCGGTCAGCGGCAGGGCGTCCACCAGGTGGCTCGGGTTGCCGAACCGGTGGGCCGTGATCGCGACGGCCTGCTCACGCAGGAACGGCAGCAGCTCGAGGCGGCCGGACTCGGTGACCTCGCCGTCGTGGACGGTGACGTCCGGCCGGCCGCCGACTCGCGTCAGCAGGTCCGCGGTGGAGCCGCCGACGAGCCGTACCCGCGCGTCGTGCAGCGCGCAGGCGGTGGCGACCCATGCGGCGCCGTCCTCTACGCGCAGCGGGATGCCGGCGCCCCGCACCGCCGCGTCGACCGCCGGCGGCAGCGGGGTTGCGGTGGACAGCGTGGCGGGTGCGCCGGCGGTCAGGGCGGCGAGCAGCACGCGGGCGACGTCGGCCGGCGCGGCTCCGGCCTCGGCTCGCACGGTCACCGGCACCGGGCGGTAGCGGAACGCGTTGCGCTCGGCGGTCAGCGCCGACACGTCGCGGACGGCGCCGTACTCGTCGCGCCAG
>CAZFTZ010000239.1:0-9665 GCA_964521875.1 uncultured Cellulomonas sp.
GGCTACCGCGGCTGGTACGGCGAGACGACGACCTCGACCCGCTGGAGCTCCTTGAGGTCGGAGTAGCCGGTGGTGGCCATGGCGCGGCGCAGCGCGCCGATGAGGTTGAGCGTGCCGTCGGCGGTGTGGCCCGGGCCGAACAGGATCTGCTCGAGCGAGCCGGCCGTGCCGACCTCGACCCGCTCGCCGCGCGGCAGGAGCTGGTGGTGCGCCTCCGGGCCCCAGTGCCAGCCGCGCCCGGGCGCCTCGGTGGCACGGGCGAGCGCGGCACCGAGCATGACGGCGTCCGCGCCGCACGCCACCGCCTTGACCAGGTCGCCGGAACGCCCGACGCCGCCGTCGGCGATGACGTGCACGTACCGGCCGCCGGACTCGTCGAGGTAGTCCCGGCGTGCCGCCGCGACGTCCGCCACTGCGGTGGCCATCGGCGCGTGGATGCCGAGCGACACCCGCGTCGTGTGCGCCGCTCCCCCGCCGAAGCCGACGAGCACGCCCGCCGCCCCGGTGCGCATCAGGTGCAGCGCTGCGGTGTACGTCGAGGCGCCGCCGACGATCACCGGCACGTCGAGCTCGTAGATGAATCGCTTGAGGTTGAGCGGCTCGGCCCGGCCGGAGACGTGCTCGGCGGACACCGTGGTGCCGCGGATGACGAACAGGTCGACGCCCGCGTCGACGACGGTGCGCCAGTGCTCCTGCGTGCGCTGCGGCGACAGCGCGCCGGCGACGGTCACTCCGGCCGCGCGGATCTCCTTGAGCCGCGCGGTGACGAGGTCCGGCCGGATCGGCGCGGCGTAGATCTCCTGCATCCGCGCGGTCGCACGCGCCGGGTCGAGGGACGCGATCTCCGCCAGCAGCGGCTCGGGGTCGTCGTACCGCGTCCACAGCCCCTCGAGGTCCAGCACGCCCAGGCCACCGAGCCGGCCGAGTGCCACCGCCGTCGTCGGGCTCATCACCGAGTCCATCGGCGCCGCGACCACGGGCAGCTCGAAGTGGTAGGCGTCGATCTGCCAGGCGACCGAGACGTCCTCCGGGTCACGCGTGCGCCGCGAGGGCACCACCGCGATGTCGTCGAAGGAGTACGCGCGCCGTCCGCGCTTGCCACGCCCGATCTCGACCTCGGTCACCGCCCCAGGCTACCGGCGCACTGGTACCCGGACGGACCCCGGACCGTCCCGCGCGCCCGTGAGCAGCGTGTCGGCGGCCTGCGTGTCGGTCCCCGGTGCCATGCTGCCGCGCAAGGCACGACGAGACGAGGAGCGCGACGAGCGGCATGGGCTGGCACGACGGTCCGCTGGTGGGGTTCGACACCGAGACCACCGGCGTGGACGTCGGCACGGACCGCATCGTCACCGCCGCCGTGGTCCGCCGTGACGCGACGGGAACCACGGTGCGCACCTGGCTGATCGACCCGGGCGTGCCGATCCCATCGGCGGCGACCGCCGTCCACGGCATCACCACCGAGCAGGCGCAGGCCGCGGGCCGCGCCCCGCGCGAGTCGCTCGACGAGGTCGCGTCGGCGCTGGTGGCGACATGGCGGGCCGGCATCCCGGTGGTGGCCTTCAACGCCGGCTACGACCTGTCACTGCTGGACGCCGAGCTGCGCCGGCACGGGCTGGCGACGGTGGCGCAGCGCCTGGGCAGGGCGGCCGGCCCGGTGATCGACCCGCTGGTGCTCGACCGTGCCGAGGAGCGGTACCGGCCCGGCAAGCGGCGGCTCGGCGACCTGTGCGCCGTCTACGGCGTCGAGACACCGGACGCGCTGCACGCCGCGCACGTCGACGTCGTGGCGACCCTCGACCTGCTGGACCGGGTCGTCGCCACGCACCCGCACCTTGCGGACCTCGACCTGGCGACGCTGCAGGCGTACCAGGTGCACGCGCACCTGACGTGGGCGGAGTCGTTCAACGCGTGGCGCGACTCCCAGGGCCTGCTCGGCCCCGGCGCGGAGCTGGACTGGCCGGTGCGCCGGACGGCCGCAGCGGCCGTGCCGCAGGCGGTGTGAGGCCGGTTCAGCGGGCGGTGTAGTTCGGCGCCTCGACCGTCATCTGGATGTCGTGCGGGTGTGACTCCTTGAGCCCGGCCGGCGTGATGCGGATGAACTTCCCGCGCGCCTGCAGCTCGGGGATCGTGTGGGCACCGACGTAGAACATCGACTGGTGCAGCCCGCCGACGAGCTGGTGCGCCACCGCGCCGAGCGGTCCCCGGTACGGCACCTGCCCCTCGATGCCCTCCGGCACGATCTTCTCGTCGGACGAGACGTCGGCCTGGAAGTAGCGGTCCTTGGAGTAGGAGACCCGCCCGCGGGAGGCCATCGCGCCGAGCGAGCCCATGCCGCGGTAGTGCTTGTACTGCTTGCCGTTGACGAAGACCAGGTCGCCCGGCGACTCGTCGCAGCCGGCGAGCAGCGAGCCGAGCATCACGGTGTCCGCGCCGGCGACGAGCGCCTTCGCGATGTCGCCGGAGTACTGCAGGCCGCCGTCGCCGATCACCGGCACGCCGGCGGGCCGGCACACCTTCGCCGCGTCGTAGATCGCGGTGATCTGCGGGACGCCGACACCGGCGACGACCCTCGTCGTGCAGATGGAGCCCGGACCGACGCCCACCTTGACCGCGTCCGCGCCGGACTCGACGAGCGCGGCGGCGCCCTCGGTGGTCGCGACGTTGCCGCCGAGCACCTGGTCGTGCCGGGTGGACGGGTCCGACTTCAGCCGGCGCACCATGTCGAGCATCAGGCGGGCGTGCCCGTTGGCGGTGTCGACGACGAGGATGTCGACTCCCGCCTCGACCAGCGCCGTCGCCCGCTCCCAGGCGTCGCCGTAGAAGCCGATCGCCGCGGCGGCGACCAGCCGGCCGTCGGCGTCCTTGGTCGCGTGCGGGTACTGCTCGGACTTGACGAAGTCCTTGACCGTGATGAGGCCGCGCAGCACGCCCTCGTCGTCGACCAGCGGCAGCTTCTCCACCTTGTGCTTGGCCAGCAGCGCGGCGGCGTGCTCGCGGTCGATGCCGACGGGCGCGGTGACCAGCGGCATCGAGGTCATCACCTCGCGCACCGTCAGACGCTCGAAGTCCGCCCCCGGGACGAACCGCAGGTCGCGGTTGGTGATGATGCCGACCAGGTGGCGCTCGTCGTCCACCACGGGCAGTCCGGACACCCGGTAGGTGCCGCACAGCCGGTCGAGCTCGGCGAGGGTCGCCTCCGGCGAGATCGTCAGCGGGTCGGCCACCATGCCGGACTCCGAGCGCTTGACGCGGTCCACGTGGTGGGCCTGGTCGGCGATCGACAGGTTGCGGTGGAGCACGCCGACGCCGCCCTGCCGGGCCATCGCGATGGCCATGCGGGACTCGGTGACGGTGTCCATGGCGGCCGAGACGAGCGGCACGCGCACGGAGATCTCCCGGGTCAACCGGGACGTGGTGTCGACCTGCGACGGGATGACGTCGGTCTCTCCGGGAAGGAGGAGGACGTCGTCGAACGTCAGGCCGGTGCGGGCGAACGGGTCGGCGAGGTCCGTCATCCAGTCAGGATAAGCGACACCCGGGGCGTCGCCGTCAGGTCCTGCCTCAGCGGATGATGCCCCGGCGCAGACCGATGGCGACCGCCTGCGCGCGGTCGTTGGCGCCCAGCTTGCGGAACAGCCGGCGGGCGTGCGTCTTGACGGTGTCCTCGGACAAGAACAGCTCCTGGCCGATCTGCGCGTTCGATCGTCCGTTGCTCATCCCGACGAGCACCTGGACCTCGCGCTTCGTCAGCTCGACGAGCGGCTGGCCGGGCGCCGGCGGTGGGTCGTCGTCGAGGTCCCAGCCCGGCTCGGCGGACATGTCGGCGGCTGCCGGCGGCTGCTGCTGTGGCACGCCCTGTGCCCGCGCCGCGGCGAGCACCGGGCCGGCCTGCACGTGCGCGGCGACGGCGGCGAGCTCGGCGCGGCCGATGTCCGGTGCGAGGAATCCGCGCGCCCCGAGCTGCAACGCCCGGTCGAGGGCGACGGCGTCGTCGGGCCCCGCGAGCAGCACGACGGCCGCCGCAGGCGCGACGGCGCGCAGCCGGCGGATGGCGTCCGTGGTGCCGGCACCGGGAAGATGGGCGTCGATCAGGACGACGGTGGGCGGCACGCGCCGAGCCAGCGTCACCAGCTCGTCGGCGGTGGCCGCGGCTCGCACCGGCGCCAGCGCCGGGACGCCGATCGACGTGACGACCAGCCGCTCCCGCACCGTCGCGGACGCATGACACACGATGACCCCTGCCATCATCCCTCTCCTCGTCGCCCCCTACCGCAGCCTGTGAGGATCATCGGCTGCGCTGCCGCGCCAGGTAAGTGGCGCAGGTCCACGGTCGAGTGGCGTTCGCGACCTTTTGCCCTACCACGTCCGACTCGTCGCAAATGCCGCTAGGCCGCACGGGTGAATATAGGCCTAGTGACCAGCGACATCACCCACTGTGACTCGGGCCGGTGGCCCGAACGGACGCACGGGCCTGCCCCGAACCGGTGAGCCCGGCGGCGGCGAGCGCCTCGTGGACCACGCCGGTGACGGTGCGCGCGCGGTGCACCGAACGGCCCAACGGCAGCAGCTCGGCCGCAGCGTCGGGCACCATGACGAACTGCGGCACGTCCGGTCGCTCGTCGGCCAGCCGCTCCACGAGCGAGAGGTCGGGCGCCTGCGCGTCCGGCACCGTGATCACTGCGGCGGCGCGCGTCATGGCGACCAGCTCGACGGCGTGGCGGCCGGACAGCATGCCGGAGACGACGCGTGCGTCGGCGCCCCGCTCCGCGAGCGCGGTGGCCACCACGTGGATCCCGACGAGCCCCAGGCGCACCCCCGGTGCGAGCACGAAGATCACCGGCTGCCCGCTCGAGGGGTCCGGCACCACGGCCTGCAGCACCGCCAGTGCGGCCGCGCTGAGGGCGGTCGGCGGCGACGCGCCGGGACGGTCGACGACGGTGCGCCGTGACAGCGCCGAGAGAGCGGGCTCGACGAGCGTCGCCCACCACGCCAGCACGTCGCCGCCCGGCTCGAGGGCGAGCAGCCGTGCCAGCCCCTCGCCGTCAGCCGTGAGCGCGGCGTCGACCACCGCGTCGGCCGCGACCGGGTCGCCGTCGGGGAGCACCGCCGGCGCCTCCACCGGGCCGAACGGGTCACCGGCGCGGGCGCTGCGCGCGGCGACCGCGGCCTCGGCGGGTGCGACGCCGTCGATCGTCAGGCGCCTCATGACGATCAGCCGGGCGAGGTCGGCGCTGCCGTAGCGGCGGTGCGACCCGGCGGCGTGCTGCGACGGGCCGAGCCCGTAGCGGCGGTCCCACGTCCTCAGGGTGCCGGGGGCGACACCGAGCCGTCGGGCGACTGCGGCGACGGTGAGCAGGGGTTCGCCACCCTCCTCACGATCCATGGCGCCCAGTGTGCCAGCGATCCGTGAATCGGTTGAGTCATGGCCACGCTCCCCCACAGTCACGGCGCTGACCAGGGCAGACATATGGACACATGTCCAGGACATCCGTCCAAATCGATTCACAGGTCGCGTTCACGGCGGGGTATTGAACAACTTCTGACGCGGTTGTAGCGTGACGGGCAACGTCCGGTTCGTCCGGTTCAGGGCTCCGGGCGTTGGCCAGCCGATCGGGCAGGGCATCCGCCCCGCCCCGACCGAGGAGGGGACGCATGGCCGAGATCTCACGACTGCCCGGACCGGTGATCGAGCTGTGGGAGTGGCAGTTCCAAGGTGCGTGCCGCGACGCGGACGAGAACCTGTTCTTCCATCCCGAAGGTGAACGCGGCGCCGCACGGCGCCGGCGGGCGGAGGCCGCCAAGGCGATCTGCGCCACCTGCCCGGTGATCCGCGAGTGCCGCGAGCAGTCGCTGGCCGTGCGCGAGCCCTACGGCGTGTGGGGCGGTCTCTCCGAGGACGAGCGCGCCGCTATCCTCGCCGCCCGCGCGGGCAGCCGCCGGGTGTCCTGATCCCGGATGCACGAAGGCCCCCTCCGCGTGGAGGGGGCCTTCGTGTCTCGACGAGCCGGTGGCCCGGAGCGCCGCTACTTGACGACGATCGCCAGGACGTCGCGCGCCGACAGGATGAGGTACTCCTCGCCGGAGTACTTCACCTCGGTGCCGCCGTACTTGGAGTAGATCACCTTGTCGCCCACGGCGATGTCGAGCGGGACGCGATTGCCCTTGTCGTCGATCCGACCCGGACCGACGGCGACGACCTCGCCCTCCTGCGGCTTCTCCTTGGCGCTGTCCGGGATGACGATCCCGGAGGCGGTGGTCGTCTCGGCCTCGAGGGCCTTCACGACGATCCGGTCCTCGAGCGGCTTGATGGAGACCGACACAGCGGACCTCCCCTTCGCATGTGAGTAGTTCCTACGTCTCGGCCGCACCGTCGGGCCGCCGTCGTCGCGGGTGCCGGGGCCGGTGGAGCGGTTGGCACACTCACGGGGAGAGTGCCAGAACCTCACTCTAGGAACGCGTTAGCACTCGGTCAAGGCGAGTGCCAGACACGGCGCGTCTGCGGGTGCGCGTGCGAGGATCACGGCCATGGACGCAGGGGCACTGTCGCGGCTGCTGGCCCCGGACGGGTGGGCGCTGCTGTCGGCCCTGCCGCCGTACGACGAGTCGCGCGCGATGGCGCTGTCGAGCAGGCTGCACGCCGAGGGTCTCGACCCCGAGCTGGTCGCCGCCGCGCTGACGCAGTCGCGGCTGCGCGCCAAGGGCCGTGCCAAGTTCGGCGACTTCGCCGACGGGATGCTGTTCACCGCGGCCGGGCTGGAGCAGGCGACGCGGCTGGAGGTCGCGGCGCACCACGCGCGGCGGTACCGCGCCGCGGGCACGACGAAGGTCGCCGACCTGACGTGCGGCATCGGGGCGGACGCGATGGCGTTCGCCGGCGTCGGTCTGCAGGTGCTCGCCGTCGACGCCGACGAGGTGACCGCGGCGGTCGCCACGGTCAACCTGCGGCACTTCCCGGAGGCGGTGGTGCGCCACGGCGACGGCCTCGCCACGGACCTGTCCGGCGTCGACGCCGTGTACGCCGACCCCGCCCGGCGAACCTCGTCGGGCGCGCGCGTCGCGGACCCAAGTGCGTACACGCCACCGCTGGACGCGGTGCTGGTCCTCCGCGCGCGGGTCCCGGCACTCGGCCTCAAGGCGGGCCCGGCGCTCCCCCACCGCGCGGTGCCCGACGACGCCCACGCGCAGTGGGTGTCGGTGGACGGCGAGGTCGTCGAGGCAGGGCTGTGGTTCGGTCCCCTGGCGCCCGAGGGCCCGGGGCGTTCGGCGCTCGTGCTGCGCGGCGGGCACGCCCACGTCGTCGGCGGCGGGGCGGGCAGGCCGGACGTCGGGCCGGTCGGCGCGTACCTGTACGAGCCGGACGGCGCCGTGATCCGCGCCGGACTGGTCCAGCAGGTGGCTGCCGACGTGCACGGACGGCTGATCGACCCGACCATCGCCTACGTGACCGCCGACCTGCTGACCGCCACCCCGGTGGCGAGCGTCTACCGCGTGCTGGACGAGATGCCGTTCTCCGTCAAGCGGCTGCGGGCGTACCTGCGCGAGCGCGGCGTCGGCCGGCTGACGGTCAAGAAGCGTGGCACCGCCGTCACCCCCGAGGCGCTGCGCTCCCAGCTCGACCTGCGGGGCATCGCCGAGTCGACCGTGGTGCTGACACGCGTCGCCGGGTCGCAGCGCGTGCTCGTCGTCGAACCCGTGACCACCGGGGAGCAGTGATGGCCGCGCCGGCGCCTTTGGGCTTCGCCGAGTCGCCGCGGTCGAGCGTGGGCCTGGAGTGGGAGCTGGCCCTGGTCGACACCGACTCCGGCGAGCTGCGGCAGGCGGCGACCGCCGTCCTGGACGGCGTGCACGCCGGCGGGGCCGACGACGACCCGCTGGTGCCCCAGGTGACCGGCGAGCTGCTGCTCAACACGATCGAGGTCTCGTCGGGCCGCTGCCGCGCCGTCGGGGAGGCGGTCGGGGCACTGTCCGGCTGCCTCGACCGGGTGCGCGAGGTGGCGACGCCGCTGCGGATCGAGCTGATGGGCGGCGGCACGCACCCGTCGGCCAACTGGGCGACGCAGCGCGTCACCGACAAGCAGCGGTACGCCACCCTGATCGACCGCACCCAGTGGTGGGGCCGGCAGATGCTCATCTACGGCGTCCACGTGCACGTCGGGATCGAGTCGCGGGACAAGGTGCTGCCGCTGTCGCGGGCGATGCTCACCGTGTTCGGCGTCATCCTGTCGCTGTCGGCGTCCTCGCCGTTCTGGGGTGGGCGCGACACGGGGTACGCGTCGAACCGAGCGCTGCTGTTCCAGCAGCTGCCGACGGCCGGCCTGCCGCCGCAGCTGACCACCTGGGACCAGCTGGAGCAGTACGTCGGCGACGTGCTGCACGTCGGGGTGATCGACGAGTTCAGCGAGCTCCGGTGGGACATCCGGCCGTCGCCGCGGTTCGGCACCCTCGAGCTGCGCATCGCCGACGGCGCCACCAACCTCGCCGAGGTCGCCGCGATCTCGGCGCTCACCCACTGCTTCGTCGAGCACTTCTCGTCGATGGTCGACGCCGGCGAGCCGCTGCCGACGCTGCAGCCCTGGTTCGTCACGGAGAACAAGTGGCGCTCGGCGCGGTACGGCATGGACGCGATCCTGGTCACGGACTCGGCGGGCTCCGAGGAGCTGGTCTCCGACTCGGTGGAGCGGTGGCTGGAGACGCTGGCCCCCGTCGCCGCGCGCCTGGGGTGCGCCCAGGAGCTGGAACAGGTGCGGGTGATCCTGCGCCGTGGGGCCTCCTACCAGCGGCAGCGGGCGGTAGCGCGGCGGAACGCCGGCGACCTGGACGCCGTGGTGCGCTCGCTGCTCGACGAGCTCGCGGCCGGCCGCCCGCTGTAGCCGGGAACGGGCTGGCCGTTCCGGCCCCGCCACGGGCCCGCGTCCGGCAGGATCGGTGCATCCCGCCACGACCACCGGAGGTCGCCATGGCCGACCCGATCGGGTCAACCGTCACCGTCGCCGGACGCCCGCTGACGTGCGTCGTCTGCGGCACCGACCGCTTCACCTACCGCGAGGTCAAGCTCAACACGACCGGGCTGACCTTCTTCGACCTCGACTGGCTCAACCGGTCGGGCACCGGGGCGATCTGCGAACGGTGCGGCTACCTGCACACGTTCGTCGACGGCGGGCTGCTGGAGTGGTCCGCGGGCTGATCCGCGCTCACGCCTCCCAGCGCCACGTCTCCAGGGCGCGGTCGAGGGCACCGGCGACCGCGTGGTCGTCGGGCCCGCGGGACAGCACGACGGTCCACGCGCGGCCACCGTGGTCCAGCTCGACCTCGTCGGAGCGGAAGCCGCCGTCCATCCGGTAGCGCGCCCGCCAGCCGTCACCGGCTCGCCACGGTTCACGCGACGAGAGCCGGCGCGCCAGCTCTCGTCGCAGTCGGAGACGTCGCGCCGGCCAGCTCAGCACCAGCACGACGACGAAAGCGACCGCCGGCCACAGGGCCGACGCCTGGAACACGCCGCTTCCCGCCACCGTCACCCCCATGCGAGAGGAGTCGGCACGGGCGGCAGCCCGCTTCAGCGCACGACGCCTCAGGTCCCGGCGAGGATCGCGTCGATCTGGCCGAGCGCCAGCGTCATGCCCTCCTCCATGCCCATCGCGAGCACCTGCTCCATCGCCTCGACGGTG
>CAZFTZ010000240.1:0-9384 GCA_964521875.1 uncultured Cellulomonas sp.
GCCCACGCCAGCCCCAGGCTCACCGGGAACAGCACCAGCCCGACGAGCGCGCCGAGCCCCGCCGCGACCAGCCAGCCCACCGGTCCGGGCCACAGGCGCTCGCGGAAGGTGCTGTCCACGCGCGCAAGCATCCCATCGCCACCGATCCTGTGAAGCCGCCGTGCCAGCAGGTAGGGTCGGCCACCGTGACCGAGCCGAGCATCGAGGTGCTCATCCAGCGTCTCGACCCCGAGCTCCCGCTCCCGTCGTACGCGCACCCCGGTGACGCGGGCGCCGACCTGGTCACCCGCGTCGACGTCACCATCGCCCCGGGTCAGCGCGTCACGGTCCCCACCGGCGTCGCGATCGCGCTGCCCGACGGGTACGCCGCCTTCGTCCACCCGCGTTCCGGCCTCGCGGCCAGGCACGGCGTGACGATCGTCAACGCGCCCGGCACGGTCGACGCTGGCTACCGCGGCGAGATCGCAGTGACGCTGCTCAACACCGACGCCACCGAGACGGTGGTGCTGCGACGCGGCGACCGCGTCGCGCAGCTCGTCGTGCAGCGGGTGGAGCGGGCGCGGTTCGTCGAGGCGGAGCGGCTGCCCGGCTCGCACCGTGGCGACGGCGGCTTCGGGTCGAGCGGGGGCTGGAACGCGCCAGCCGCGCCGACGAGCGACACTGGACACTGACCGCACCACGCGCGCCCCGAGGCGCGCCAGGAGGAGAAGCACCGTGGCCCTGTTCCGGCGTGGCGCCAAGAACGCCACCCCCGACGACGTGGCACCCGACGAGACCGCACCCGTCACCGAGGAGCCCGGCGAGACCGGGGGGACCGGGCCGACCGAGGTCGCCGCGACCGCCGACGATGCGGCGGGCGAGCGCTCCGGCGGCCCCTGGGACGAGGAGGACGACGTCCCCGACCTGCCGCGCGTCGACCTGGGCTCCGTCCGCATCCCCGGGGTCCAGGGGATGGAGCTGCGGATGGAGATCGACCAGAAGTCGGGCGTCGTGACGGGGGTGTCCGTCGCGCTCGACGAGTCCGTGCTCCAGGTGCAGGCGTTCGCCGCACCGCGCAGCGAGGGCATCTGGGACGAGATCCGGGCCGAGATCGCGCAGTCGATCACCGACCAGGGCGGGTCCGTCGACGACCTGCCCGGCCCGTTCGGCCGGGAGCTGCTCGCCCGCATGCCGGTGCGCACGCCGGAGGGTCGCACCGGGCACCGGCCGGCGCGCTTCATCGGCGCCGACGGGCCGCGCTGGTTCCTGCGCGGCGTCGTCACCGGCAAGGCGGCGGTGGACCCGGTCGCCGCCGAGCGGCTCGAGCAGGTGTTCGCGCAGACGGTCGTCGTGCGTGGCACCGAGGCGCGTCCGCCGCGTGACCTGCTCGCGCTGCGGCTGCCCGGCAAGGCGCCGGTCCCCGGCGTCCCCGCCCCGGACGGCAGGCCGGAGCCCGACTTCGACCCGCTGGCCCGCGGGCCCGAGATCACGGAGATCCGCTGATGGGCTTCAAGGACCGGCTGCACCAGGCGCTGGCCTCCCGGGCCGAGATCGAGGCCGGCGAGGAGCGCGAGCAGGCGGCGCGCTCGGCGGGCTGCACCCCGGTGTCCGACCTGCGTGACCGCGCCCAGGCGACCGTCTCCGGCGTGCTGCGCTCGGTGACGCTGCGCCCGCGCGAGGGCGTGCCGGCTCTGGAGGCCGAGCTGTACGACGGCAGCGGGTCGCTCGACCTCGTCTGGTTGGGACGCCGGCAGATCCACGGCGTCGAACCGGGTCGCCGGCTGCGCGCGGAGGGGTTGGTGTGCACGGTCGACGGTCGTCGCACCGTGTTCAACCCGCGCTACGAGCTGGCACCGCGTCCCGGTGAGTGATCCGGAGGGCGCGGGTCAGCCGCGCGAGCAGGTGTCCGACGAGCGGCCGTCCGACGAGCGGCCGTCCGACGAACCGGCCGCCGGCGCGCCGGCAGCGCGCGGCCTGCGGGCGCTGACCGGCGAGGAGTTCTCCGCCACCGACGCGATCGGCGGCTGGCGGGGCGCCGCCGAGTCGGTCGCCCCGGGGCTGCTGTTCGTCGTGGTGTACCTCGCCGCGGGCCAGCGGCTGGTGCCGGCGCTGGTCGCCTCGCTCGGTGTGGCGCTGCTCGCCGTCGTGGTGCGGCTGGCGCAGCGCACGCCCGTCACGCAGGCGTTCTCCGGGGTGCTCGGCGTGGCGATCGGCGTGTTCTGGGCCTGGCGCACCGGCAAGGCAGAGGACTACTTCCTCTACGGCCTGTGGGTGAACGTCGCGTACGGCGTCGGCACGCTGGCCACGATCGTCACCGGCTTCCCGCTCGTCGGGCTCGTCGTCGGGCTGTTCGACCGGACCGGGCCGCTCTCCGGAGGCTCCTGGGGCCGGGTCGTCGCGTGGCGGTCCGACCCGGTGCTCGAGCGACGCTACGCGCTGGCCACCTGGCCGTGGGTGGCGATGTTCGTGCTCCGGCTCGTGGTGCAGGTGCCGCTGTACCGCAGCGCCGAGGTCGCCTGGCTCGGCACCGCCAAGTTGGCGATGGGGCTGCCGCTGACCGCGCTGGTGCTGTGGCTCAGCTGGCGTCTGGTCCGTCGGTCAGCAGCTCCTGCAGCGCCTGCTCCGACGCGTCCCGCCCGGTGACGAACAGCAGCTCGTCGCCGCCCTCCAGCGTGTCGTCCGGCGACGGCGCGATCGGCCGGGTGTCGCGCACGATGCACGCCAGCACGGTGTCCTGAGGCCACATCACCTGACCGACGAGGGCGCCGACCAGCGGTGACGCCGGCGGTAGCGTCAGCTCGAGGATGTCCGCCTGCGACTGGTGGAACGTGAAGATCTTGACCAGGTCGCCGACGGCCACCGCCTCCTCCACCATCGCCGTCATGATGCGCGGCGTCGACACGGCGACGTCGACGCCCCACGCCTCGTCGAACATCCACTCGTTCTTCGGGTTGTTGACGCGCGCGACGGTGCGCGGCACGCCGAACTCCGTCTTGGCGAGCAGGGCGATGACGAGGTTGGCCTTGTCGTCGCCGGTGGCGGCGACCATGACGTCGCACTCGTCGGCGCGCACCTCGCGCAGCGTCGGCAGCTCGCAGGCGTCGGCGAGCAGCCACTCCGCCTCCGGCACCTGCGCGACGCGCATCGCGGTCGGCTGCCGGTCGATCAGCGTCACCTCGTGCTCGTGGGCGAGCAGCTCGCGGGCGATGGAGCGGCCGACCGACCCGGCGCCGGCGATGATCACCCTCACTCGGTCACCTCCGGCGCGGCGGTGAGGACGCGCTCGACCTCGGGCAGGTCGGCAGCGCGGACCAGGACGTGCACCACGTCGTTCTCCTGCAGCACGGTCGTCTCGTCGGGCAGGATGCCGTCCCCGTACCGGGTGAGGAAGGCGACGCGGGCGCCGGACGCGCGCTCCAGGTGCTTGAGCGGGTGCCCCACCCAGTCGGCGTGGACGTCCACCTCGGCGAGCGAGATGTGGCCGGAGGCGTCCCGGAACTCGTCGGTGGCGCCCATCGGCAGCAGCCGGCGCAGCACCTGGTCCGTGGTCCAGCGCACCGTCGCCACCGTGGGGATGCCCAGGCGCTGGTAGATCTCCGCGCGGTGCGGGTCGTAGATGCGGGCGACGACGTTCTGCACACCGAACGTCTCGCGCACCACCCGCGCGGCGACGATGTTCGAGTTGTCGCCGTCGGCGACGGCGGCGAAGGCATACGCGTCGTCGATGCCGGCCTGGTGCAGCGTGTCCCGGTCGAACCCGAGGCCGGTGACCTTCTTGCCCTCGAACGACGCGTCGAGCCGGCGGAAGGCGTCCGCGTTCTGGTCGATCACCGCGACCGAGTGGCCCCGGCCCTCCAGGGACATCGCCAGCGTGGCCCCCACCCGGCCGCAGCCCATGATGACGAAGTGCACGAGGCGGAACGCTATACCGCTCCCGTCGGCGCCGCGTCGCCACCTGCGCGCGTGGGCCGCGCCCACCGCGCTCACGTCGTGGCACACCCTGCGACGGCATAGCATCGGGCACCGTGTCCGACCTCTCAGACGCCGCCAAGCGCCTGCTTCTCGGCCGTCCGATGCGCAGCGAGGGCCTCGGGCACACGCTGCTGCCCAAGCGCATCGCGCTGCCGGTGTTCGCCTCGGACGCGCTGTCGTCGGTGGCGTACGCGCCCGACGAGGTGCTGCTGACCCTGTCGCTGGCCGGCATGTCCGCACTCGCGGTGTCGCCGTGGGTGGGCGTCGCGGTGGCGATCGTCATGCTGACGGTCGTCGCCTCGTACCGGCAGAACGTCCACGCCTACCCGTCCGGCGGCGGCGACTACGAGGTGGCGACGACGAACCTCGGCTCGACGGCCGGCGTCACGGTCGCGTCCGCGCTGCTGGTCGACTACGTGCTGACGGTGGCGGTGTCGGTGTCGTCGGGCGCCCAGTACGCGGCGACCGCGCTGCCGCTGCTGCGCGGTCACGAGACGGTGTTCGCCATCGTGGTCGTCATCGTGCTCACGCTGATCAACCTGCGCGGCGTGCGCGAGTCCGGCACCGCCTTCGCGGTCCCGACCTACCTGTTCATGGCGTCCATCGGGGTGCTGGCCGTCGTCGGCGCGATCCGGTTCTTCCTGGGGGACCTGCCGCTCGCCGAGAGCGCGCAGTACCAGCTGATCCCGGAGAACGGCGTCGACCAGGGGCTCACCGGGCTCGCCGGCGGCTTCCTGGTGCTGCGCGCGTTCGCCTCCGGGTCCGCGGCGCTCACCGGCGTCGAGGCGATCAGCAACGGCGTGCCGTCGTTCCAGAAGCCGAAGTCGAAGAACGCCGCGACGACGCTCGCGATGCTCGGCGCCATCGCCATCACGATGATGCTGTCGATCCTGCTGCTGTCCCGTGCGACCCACCTGCAGATGGCCGACGACCCCGCCGACCAGCTGCTGCTGGACGGCACGCCGGTGGGCGACTCCTACGTGCAGCACCCCGTGATCAGCCAGCTCTCGGCGGCGGTGTTCGGCGGCCGCGGCCTGATGTACGTCGTGATCGCCGTCGTCACCGGCCTGATCCTGGTGCTCGCCGCCAACACGGCCTTCAACGGCTTCCCGGTGCTCGGCTCGGTGCTGGCGCGCGACGGCTTCCTGCCGCGCCAGCTGCACACCCGCGGCGACCGGCTGGCGTTCTCCAACGGCATCATCACCCTGGCGGCCGGCGCGATCATCCTGATCTGGGCGTTCCACGCGCAGGTGACGCACCTGATCCAGCTGTACATCGTCGGCGTGTTCGTCAGCTTCACGCTCAGCCAGCTCGGCATGACGCGGCACTGGACGCGCGAGCTCGCGACCGAGCCGAACGCGACCCGACGCGCGCAGATGCAGCGCTCCCGGGTGATCAACACGATCGGCTTCGTGCTGACCGCGGTCGTGCTCGTGGTGGTCCTCCTCACCAAGTTCGTCCGCGGCGCCTGGATCGCGATCCTGGCGATGGCCTGCGTGTTCGTGGTGATGAAGGCGATCAACCAGCACTACACGAACGTCCGCAAGGAGCTGGCGCTGGGCGCCGACACGACCGAGGCGCGTGCGCTGCCCAGCCGCGTCCACGCGATCGTCCTGGTCTCGCACCTGCACCGCCCGACGATGCGCGCGCTGTCCTACGCGCGGGCGTTCCGCCCGCAGGTGCTCGAGGCGGTGACGGTCGGCGTCGACCCGGACGACGTGGCGACGCTGCGCCGGCAGTGGGACGAGCTCGACATCCCGGTGCCGCTCAAGGTGCTCGACTCCCCGTTCCGGGAGATCACCCGGCCCGTCATCTCCTACGTCCGCTCGATCCACCGTGACAGCCCGCGCGACCTGGTCGTGGTCTACATCCCGGAATACGTCGTCGGGCACTGGTGGGAGCAGATCCTGCACAACCAGAGCGCGCTGCGCCTCAAGGCCCGCCTGCTGTTCACGCCCGGGGTCGTCGTCGCCTCCGTGCCGTGGCAGCTCGCCTCGACCGCCGGCCAGACCGGCCTCGAGGAGTACGCGCCGGGGACGCTGCCACGTGCCTACTGAGAGCGCGCCGGGCGATCTGGTCGAGCTCGTCGTCGGCCCGGTGGCGCACGGCGGGCACTGCGTCGCGCGGCTGGACGGACGGGTGGTGTTCGTCCGGCACGCGCTGCCGGGCGAGCGGGTGCGCGCCCGGCTGACCGAGACCGGCGACGGGAAGTCGTTCTGGCGCGCCGACGCCGTCGAGGTGCTCGACGCGTCGGCGGACCGGGTGCCGTCGGCGTGGCCGGCGGCCGGGCCGGCCGGGGTGGGCGGCGGCGAGCTGGCGCACGTGGCGCTTGCGGCGCAACGCGCCTGGAAGCAGGCCGTGCTCGAGGAGCAGCTGCGCCGCCTGGCGCACGACGAGCGCGTGGTCCCCGTCGCGGCGGCGCCGGGGGACGACGAGCGCGGCGGCCTGGCGTGGCGCACCCGGATCGACCTCGTCGCGGACGCGTCCGGCCGCGCCGGGATGTACCGGCACCGCTCGCACGAGGTGCTGCCGCTGGACGACATGCCGCTGGCGTCGGAAGCGCTCGCCGCGCTGGACCTGTTCGGACGGCGCTGGCCGGCCGGCGCGCGCATCGAGGCGGTGGTCCCGGCGGGGGCCGACGACGGCGTGGTGCTCGTCGACGGCGAGCCGTGGGACCTGTCGCGCGGCCGCCCGGACCCGCGGCCCAACGCCCGCACGACGGTGCACGAGCACGTGGCGACCCCCGCGGGGCGCTGGACGTACCGCGTCGCGGCGGGCGGGTTCTGGCAGGTGCACCGTGAGGCGCCCGCGGTGCTCGTCGACGCGGTGCTGCGCGCCACCGGCGACCTGGCCGGTGCCCGCGTCCTCGACCTGTACTCCGGCGCCGGCCTGTTCACACTGCCGCTGGCGGACGCGGTGGGCGAGGAGGGTGCGGTGCTCGCCGTGGAAGGCGACGACCGCGCGGTGCGCGACTCCCGCCGCCTGGTCCACGACCGGCCGCAGGTGACGTTGCGCGGTGGCGACGTCGGCCGGGTGCTGGCGTCCGGCATCGGCGGCGCGGACGTCGTGGTGCTGGACCCGCCGCGCACCGGTGCGGGCCGTCGCGTCGTCGAGGCGGTCGCCGGCACCGGCCCGCAGCGGGTGGTCTACGTCGCGTGCGACCCGGCGGCGCTCGCCCGCGACGTCGCGCTGTTCGCCGGGGCCGGCTACGGGCTGGACGCGGTGACCGGCCACGACCTGTTCCCGATGACGCATCACGTCGAGGCGGTCGCCGTCCTCAGTCGCTGACCGCGCTCGTCGGGCCGCGCGGTGCCCGGTTCGCGCCTACCGTGGGAGGAGCAGCGGCACCCGGCCGCGGCAGGGGAGGGGACGATGAGCGCGACGCACGACGAGCTCGCCGAGCGCCTGGTCCGCGCCAAGCGGCAGGTGACGGAGGAGCTGGCCAAGCAGGGCACCCCCGAGTACGACCACCGCGCCTACGAGCGGGCGGTCGAGGAGGAGCGCAAGGTGGCCGACGAGCTGGACAAGGCGGGCGGCGCGCCGGCCTGACACACTCCGAGGCGAGGCGGCGACCTGCGACATCGGGTGATATCTTGACATCGAGATAAATCGTCCGGAACGGACCGCACGAAGGAGCCGCAGTGAGCAGCGTGGACACGTTCGGTGCCCAGGGGACCCTCGAGGTCGCCGGGACGTCCTACGAGGTGTTCCGGCTGGCCGCGGTGCCCGGCCTGGAGCGGTTGCCGTACAGCCTCAAGGTGCTCGCCGAGAACCTGCTGCGCACCGAGGACGGCGCCAACATCACCGCCGAGCACGTCCGGGCGCTCGCCGGCTGGGACCCCGACGCCGAGCCCAGCACCGAGATCCAGTTCACACCGGGACGCGTCATCATGCAGGACTTCACCGGCGTGCCGTGCGTCGTCGACCTGGCGACGATGCGCGAGGCGATCGTCGAGCTCGGCGGCGACCCGAAGCGGATCAACCCGCTGGCACCGGCCGAGCTGGTGATCGACCACTCGGTGCAGATCGACGTCTACGGCCGCCCCGACGCGTTCGCCCGCAACGTCGACTTCGAGTACCAGCGCAACCACGAGCACTACCAGTTCCTGCGCTGGGGGCAGACGGCGTTCGACGACTTCAAGGTGGTGCCGCCGGGGACCGGCATCGTGCACCAGGTGAACATCGAGTACCTGGCGCGGGTGGTGATGACACGCGAGGTGGACGGGGTGGCCCAGGCCTACCCGGACACCTGCGTCGGCACCGACTCGCACACCACGATGGTCAACGGTCTGGGCGTGCTCGGCTGGGGTGTCGGCGGCATCGAGGCGGAGGCGGCGATGCTGGGCCAGCCGGTGTCGATGCTCATCCCCAAGGTCGTCGGCTTCAAGCTGACCGGCGAGATCCCGGCGGGGGTGACGGCGACCGACGTCGTGCTGACGATCACTCAGATGCTGCGCGCGCACGGCGTCGTCGGGAAGTTCGTCGAGTTCTACGGGGCGGGGGTCGCGGCGGTGCCGCTGGCCAACCGCGCGACGATCGGCAACATGAGCCCGGAGTTCGGCTCGACGGCGGCGATCTTCCCGATCGACCAGGTGACGCTGGACTACCTGCGGCTCACCGGCCGGTCGGACGCGCAGGTGGCGCTGGTCGAGGCGTACGCCCGCGAGCAGGGCCTGTGGCACGACCCGGCGCACGAGCCGGTCTACTCCGAGTACCTCGAGCTCGACCTGTCGAGCGTCGTGCCGTCGATCGCCGGGCCGAAGCGGCCCCAGGACCGCATCGAGCTGTCGCAGGCGAAGACGCAGTTCGAGCGCGACCTGCCGACCTACGTCCCCGAGCTCGCCGGGGTCGACGAGGCGGACGCCGAGTCGTTCCCGGCGTCGGACTCCCCGGCGTTCAGCGCCGACGGGCACCCGCGGTTCGGCGTCACCGACACGAACGGCAAGCAGTTCGAGCTGTTCCACGGCGCGGTGGCCATCGCCTCGATCACGAGCTGCACCAACACGTCCAACCCGTCGGTGATGCTCGCCGCCGGCCTGCTGGCGAAGAAGGCCGTCGAGAAGGGCCTGACCAGCAAGCCGTGGGTCAAGACGTCGCTCGCCCCGGGCTCGCAGGTGGTGACGAACTACTACGAGAAGGCCGGGCTGTGGCCGTACCTGGAGAAGCTCGGCTTCCACCTGGTCGGCTACGGCTGCGCGACCTGCATCGGCAACTCCGGCCCGCTCGACGAGAAGGTGTCGGCGGTCGTCAACGAGCACGACCTCGCGGTGGTCTCGGTGCTGTCCGGCAACCGCAACTTCGAGGGCCGGATCAACCCCGACGTCAAGATGAACTACCTGGCCAGCCCGCCGCTGGTGATCGCCTATGCGCTGGCCGGGACGATGGACTTCGACTTCGAGACGCAGCCGCTCGGCCGCACCGAGGACGGCTGGC
>CAZFTZ010000241.1:0-5395 GCA_964521875.1 uncultured Cellulomonas sp.
GTGATGCCGCCGGTCGTCGGCGGCGTCGCGCTGCTGAGCCTGCTGGGCCGCCGCGGCCTGCTCGGCGCCCGGATCGACGCCTGGTTCGGCGTCACCATCCCGTTCACCACCGGCGCCGTGGTGATCGCCGAGGCGTTCGTCGCCCTGCCGTTCCTCGTGATGACGGTCGACGGCGCGCTGCGCGGCGCGGACCAGCGCTACGAGCAGGCCGCCGCCGGGCTCGGTGCGTCACGGTGGTACGTGTTCCGGCGGGTGACGCTGCCGCTCGTCGGCCCGTCCGTCGCCGCGGGCGGCGTGCTCTGCTACGCCCGCGCCCTCGGCGAGTTCGGCGCCACCATCACGTTCGCCGGCAACTTCCCCGGCACCACCCAGACGATGCCGCTGGCGATCTACCTGGCGATGGAGCGCGACCCGGACGTCGCCCTCGCGCTGTCGCTGGTGCTCATCGCGGTCTCGCTGGCCGTGCTCGTCGGGCTGCGGTCGCGGTGGCTGTCCGGCCTGCTCGGGGTCGGGGTGACGGCATGAGGCTCGACGCGCACGTGGTGGTGCACCGCCCGACGTTCACCCTGGACCTGGCGCTCGTCGTCGAGCCCGGGGAGGTCGTCGCGCTCGTCGGGGAGAACGGCGCGGGCAAGACGACGTTCCTGCACGCCGTCGCCGGTCTCGTCGACGTGGCGGAGGGGCACGTCCGGGTCGGCGCACGCCTGCTGGACGACGCGGACGCGGGTGTCCACGTCCCCGTCGAGGAGCGCCGCTGCGGGCTCGTGTTCCAGCAGCACATGCTGTTCCCCCACATGAACGCCCTCGAGAACGTCGCCTTCGGGCTGCGCGCGCGGGGCGTGCCGCGCCGGGAGGCGCACGAGCGCGCGCTGTCCTGGCTCGACCGGCTCGGGGTCCGCGAGCACGCCGACCGCCCAGCGCCGCGGCTGTCCGGCGGCCAGGCGCAGCGGGTGGCGCTGGCCCGCACGCTCGTCGTCGAGCCGGACGTGCTGCTGCTCGATGAGCCGTTCGCCGCACTCGACGAGTCCGTCCGGCCCCTCGTCCGCGACCTGCTGCGCGAGCGCGCGTTCGACGACGAGCGGCCGGTGGTGCTCGTCACGCACGACCCCTCTGACGCGCGGGCGCTGGCCCACCGGGTGGTGCCGCTCGCGTTCGGCCGGCTCGCGGCCTGACTCACCGGCCGGGCCCGTCTCGCACCGTGGACACGGGCCCGGCGCCACCGCCGCACGAGCGAACGGCCGACGCGCCCGGACGCCGCTCGTCCGGCTCGCGCGCCCTGCCGACGGCTGCCAGGCGTCACACTGGCCTGCGTGACGGACCACGGTGTCGGCATCGTCGTGCTCGCCGGCGGGACCTCCGTGCGGATGGGCGGCGGCGACAAGACCGCGCTCGACGTCGGCGGCCTGCCGATCCTGCTCCGCCTGCTGCGCGGCCTGCCGCCCGTGCCGACGGTCGTCGTCGCCGCGGCCCCCACCGCCCCGCTGCCCGACGAGCTCGCGCACGTGGCGTGGACACGCGAGGACCCTCCGGGCGGCGGGCCCGCGGCAGGGCTGGCCGCCGGGGTCGCCACCCTCCCCGCCGGGGTCGACGTCGTCGTGGCGCTCGCCGGGGACCAGCCGTTCGCCGCGCCCGCGGTGCCGCGGCTCGTCGCCGCGCTGAGGACCGACGAGGCCGCAGGGGCGGTGCTCGGCGTCGACGCCGACGGCCGGCCGCAACCCCTGCTCGCCGCCTACCGTGCGGCGGAGCTGGCACGGGTTCTGCCGCAGGTGCGGTCCGGCGACTCAATTCGTTCCGCACTTGCGGCAATTCCCCGCGCATTTCTGACGCTCGGCCCAGCAGAATGTCTCGACGTCGACAATTCCGAGGATCTCGCGCTGGCACGGGAAATCGTGCACGAGCAGGCCGTTCGACCCACCGGGACTCAGTCCTCCTGAGGCACCCATCGCGCGGTGAGCGCGTTGACGCGCTCGATCCGGTCAAGCGCCGCCGGGGCCGAGGCGGACGCGTCGCCACCCGGAGTCGCCAGCCCGGCGGCCAGCCCGACGAGGAACGCCGTCAGCGGGCCGGCCGGACGGGCCACACCGTGCGCCACGTCGCGCACCAGGTCCAGCAGCGGGCCTTTGACCTGTGACAACACCTCGCTGGGCAGCCCGAGCTCCGGTCCGAGCTCGCCGAGCCACCGGTCCGTCTCCGCCATCGGGTCCATGCTGCGTCCCTCTCCTCGTCGCCGGGCCGCGCCCGTGCGCGGCGCCACCGGGCCAGCCTGGCACGCGCCCGCCGGGTCGTCATCGACCCCGACTAACGCAACTGCGCCGTTGCACAAATGGAATGGGCGCGTCGGCATTGCGGGTTTGCCCGGGTATGGCGAATGAATGGGGACCTTTGTCCTCACCCACAAATGCACCACGGCCGCCAGGATGGCCAGCGGATCTGTGAGCCGAGTCGCTCAGTTGCTACGGAGGTGTGTCCATGCCCGAAGGTGCGCAGGCGGTGCTCGAAGCCCCGCTCAGTCGACGCAGTTTCATGAAGTGGTCGGGAGTTGCGGGTGGTGCGGCGGTCGCGACCGGCGTCGCCGTCCGCTACGGGCTCCTGCCGCTGTCCGCCGAGGCGGCCGCTCGGACGGACGCCGCTGGTTCCGCCACCGTGTGGTCGTCGTGCAACGTCAACTGCGGCTCCCGCTGTCCGTTGCGGCTGACCGTCGCCGACGGAACCATCACCAGGGTCGACCCGGACGACACCGGTGACGACACCCTGGGCAACCAGCAGATCCGCGCCTGCGTCCGCGGTCGCGCGATCCGTACCCGCGTCTACAGCGCGGATCGCATCAAGTACCCGATGAAGCGTGTCGGCAAGCGCGGCGAGGGCCAGTTCGAGCGGATCAGCTGGGACGAGGCGCTCGATGCCGTCGCCGAGGCTCTGAAGAACACCATCTCCAAGTACGGCAACGAGGCCGTCTACTTCCACTACGGCTCCGGCAGCACCGGCGGCAACATCAGCAAGCGCGGCACCTGGCCGCGGCTGCTCGCCCTGATGGGCGGCTATCTCAACTACTACGGCACGTACTCGACGGCGCAGATCCAGTACGCCTCGCCGTACACCTACGGCACCATGGCGTCGAGCAACTCGCTCGGCGATGCCGTGAACTCCAAGCTCGTCGTCTTCTGGGGTAACAACCCGCTCGAGACCCGGATGAGTGGCGGCGGTGAGACGTTCGCAGTCCAGACTGCCCGTCGCGAGGCCGGCGCACGAGTGATCGTCATCGACCCACGCCTGTCCGAGACCGCGGTCAGCGTGGCCGACGAGTGGGTCGCACTGCGGCCTGGAACCGACGCTGCGCTCGTCGCTGGCATGGCGCACGTCATGATCACCGAGAACCTGCAAGACCAGGAGTTCCTCGACACGTACTGCGTCGGCTTCGACGAGCAGCACATGCCCGAGGGCGCACCCGCAAATGCTTCCTACAAGAGCTACGTGCTGGGCTTCGGTCCGGACGGCGTTGAGAAGACCCCCGAGTGGGCCGCCAAGATCACCGGCGTACCGGCGGAGACGATCGTGCGCGTGGCCCGTGAGATCGCGCTGGCCAAGCCGTGCGCCATCACGCAGGGCTGGGGCCCGCAGCGCCAGGCCAACGGCGAGAACCAGTCTCGTGCGATCTTCATGATGGCGATCATGACCGGCAACGTCGGCCTGCTCGGAGGCGGCATCGGCGCTCGCGAGGGCTATTACAGCCTGCCGGTCGCGAGCTTCCCACTCCTCGACGACCCGGTGAAGACGATGATCTCGTGCTTCAGCTGGACCGACGCGATCAAGCGCGGCCCCGAGATGACCGCCACCGCCGATGGTGTCCAGGGCAAGGACAAGCTCGACGTCGGAATCAAGATGATCATCGTCAACGCGAGCAACACCCTGATCAACCAGCACTCGGACACTGGCGAGACCACCAAGATCCTGCAGGACGAGAGCCTCTGTGAGTCGATCGTCGTCATCGACAACCAGTTGACTCCTTCGGCGAAGTTCGCCGACATCCTGCTTCCCGACACCACGAACCTCGAGCAGACCGACCTCGTCCCCGGGGGCTCGGCGAGCGACATGGGCTACGTCATCTGGGCGGACAAGGCGATCGAGCCACTCTTCGAGAGCAAGACCGGCTACGACATGTGCACGATGCTGGCCGAGAAGCTCGGGATCAAGGATGACTTCACCGAGGGCCGCACCCAGGACGACTGGGTCCAGTACCTCTACGACGGCACGAAGAAGAGTGTCCCCGACCTTCCCGCGCCCGACGAGCTGCGAGCGATGGGCGTGTGGCGGCAGAAGAACCCGGCCGGAACGACGATCGGGCTCGCGTCCTTCCGCAAGGACCCGGTGAAGAACCCGCTCAAGACCCCATCCGGGAAGATCGAGATCTACTCGGCGGCGTTGGCGAAGATCGCGGCGACCTGGACCCTGCCGGACGGCGACAAGATCACCGCACTGCCCGAGTACACCCCAACCTGGGAGGGTGTCGACGACCCGCTGCGGGAGAAGTACCCGCTGCAGCTGATCGGCCACCACTTCAAGGGCCGCACCCACAGCTCCTACGGGAACTCCCCGTGGCTGAAGGAGGCGCACCACCAGGTCGTCTGGATCAACACCGAGGACGCCAAGGCGCGCGGCATCGAGAACGACGATCTGGTGCAGGTGTTCAACGACCGCGGCCGGATCGAGCTGCCGGCGAAGGTGACGCCGCGCATCGCCCCTGGAGTCGTGTCCTGCCCGCAGGGCGCCTGGTACGCCCCCGAGGCCGACGGCGTCGATCGCGGTGCCTGCGTGAACACCCTGACGAGCTTGCATCCCTCACCGCTCGCCAAGGGCAACCCTCAGCACACCAACCTCGTCGAGATCGTGAAGGCGTGACATGGCCAAGCAGCTGGGCTTCTACTTCGACCAGAACTACTGCACGGGCTGCAAGGCCTGTCAGATCGCGTGCAAGGACAAGAACGACACACCGCTCGGCGTGAACTGGCGGCGGGTCGCCGAGTACTCAGGCGGCTCGTGGACCTCGAACCCGGCGGACGGAACCTTTGCGCCGCACGTCTTCACCTACTACACGTCGATCTCGTGCAACCACTGCGACGACCCGGTCTGCACCAAGGTCTGCCCCACCGGAGCGATGCACAAAGGCGACGACGGGATCGTCACGGTCGACGCCGGCAAGTGCATCGGCTGCCGGTACTGCGAGTGGGCGTGCCCCTACGGCGCGCCGCAGTTCAACCCCGAGTCCGGCGTCATGACCAAGTGCAACTTCTGCCAGGACTACCTCGCCGAGGGCAAGGACCCCGCCTGCGTCGCGTCCTGCCCGTCACGGGCGCTCGACTTCGGCGAGATCGAGGACCTGCGCGTCAAGTACGGCGAC
>CAZFTZ010000242.1:0-4658 GCA_964521875.1 uncultured Cellulomonas sp.
CAACAACGATCTCTACATCCTCACGACGCCGGAATTCGAGGACGAATTCCGCGCGCGCGGCGAGGCGATCGTCGCCTCCGTACCGCCGGATGTGAATTCGCCGCCGGCGCGCGTGACGATGGGCCGCATGATCCTCGGCAAAACTGTGTACGCGGTCGAGCGCGATCGGCGACTATGCGCGCGGGGGGCGGAAGGCGTGAGGCGTGGGCTGGCGTGGTAATGGCTGACGGATTCGCGCGGGTTCAGCGGGCTTTGAGCCGAGGCGCGTAGCGCCGAAGACGGCGAACTATCCCATTCACTCGCCTTCATCCGGCGCCAAACGCGAGCGCCGAGTCGCACGTGGCGACGCCTAGCGGCGCACGGTCGGCAGGCTCGCCATGGGCACCTGCGCGCCTTTCACCTTGCGCGGCCTGCGACCGCACGCTGCACGCCGTCAAAACCGTACCTAGACCGTGTCGCCGCCGCTGCCAGCGATCGGCGCGGACGGTGGCCAGTTAGGCGCGCTGGGTGTTCTATTCGGGCGTTGCGCAGTTCTTGCCTTCGCCGGCGTGCGGAGGTCGACATGGCGCGGACGATTCGAGCAATTCCTCGCGCCCTTTCGGCAGAATCGACCAGAACGCCTTCTTGTTTTTCGCCAGCCCGATCCCGAACGTCCTGATCTTGCGGATCGTGCAGACGATGTACCCATTGTCGCGCAGCCAGTAGACCGCCCCGCGAAACTCCCCGGTGAGCAACCCGGCACGCCGCTGCAAATCCGCGGAGCGCATCGGTCGATCCGCCTCTGCGAGCAGCCGGAGGATCGTCCGCTGCTTGTCGCTCGGTCCCCTGCGTCGCTGATTCCCGTTCACGGCACTTTCCTGTACCTCGAGACATCTACGAGTGCGGTCGCTATTAAGGTTTCGACGGCGCGCACGCCCACTTCCGTTACTCGCAGCGTCGCGGCTCATCCTCTATCCACTTGATGAACATCTCCCACACCGACGCACGCACGAGCGGAACAGATGAATCGAATGGGTGCGTCGCCCCAGTTGATACTCCATCAGCAATGTGTCGCTACGTGAAGTTGCCGCTGCGGAGGCTGCACAAATTTCCTGTTGCGTATCCCCACTGCGACTGCTCATATCACTATCGCGGCTGCATTCGCAGCTAGATAGGAGAGCGACCAATGACAACTGATCGTGGGATGGAGGACGTCGTTGTGACGTTGGCTCAGGGTGAGGAGGTTGTTGATCTCGGCGAGATTACGGTGGAGACAAAGGGTAGCCAGGGCCGCAACTTCTACGACGGCGGAGCCGGCTACTTCTTCTAGGAAGTAGGTTCTTTTCTGCATTACCTCCGGTGCGCTTCATGGATCGAGTGCGCACCGGAACTCAGCTCTACCAGCGCTTTCGCAACACTACACTTGCCACGCGACCAAATGGGGCCGCGTTGGCCACATCGTAACCAGCCTCACGGTCTACCAACGGAGGGGAAGCATTGAACACATTTGAAACAGCAATTTCTAACGACATGTTCGAAAGCGGTCCCTGCGTCTGCGTCGTGGCATAGCCCAACGCCACATCAACGGATTTGAATGGACTGACCGATCGACCGCTTCCAACATCGCGGTAACCGCCCTCGTACTCGAACCCAAGACTCGCACCCCAACCATCGTCCGGGCGCTGCCTCCACTCCGCGCCCGCGCGCAACTTCAGCGAGAGCGGGTTGCCGACAGTATCCAAAATGCTCACAGAAGGAGAAGTATCCGAACCGCGTTGCTCGAACTTTAGCGTGTATGCAATGCGTAAGTTGGCAGCAAGCGTCCCAAGGCTCGTGCGCTCTCTGAGATCAGCGTTCAGGTCCAATCCTCTCGCAATACTGGTCGCCATATTGTGCTGACGCAGATCCAAGATTGCTGCGATAGGTATAGTTCTACACTGAGTGGCGTCGCCGTGAAACACACTATCCGCGCAAATGGCCTCGATCTCCGTGCGAGACGGTTTTCGTTCGACTACGCTCGCCCACTGACCTTCCTCCCGCAGAATGTCCAGGACCACTGCCGGACCCGGTAGAACAACACGGCCCCGATATACGAGATCGAAGTAAGTCAACGATGCACGGATTGGGACAGCGTCCGGCGCGAAGTCTAGTCCGGCCGTCCAAGTGGTTGCCCGCTCTTCGTGTAGGTTGCGATTTGCGCCGGCGCGAAAAAGCACCGGTGACACACCTGCCTGGGAACGAGGATCTGGAATGACGGCGAGACCAGCAGTGCTCGAGTTTAGATCATAAACATCGACGAGCTTTGGCGCCCGGAATGAGGTGCCCCAAGTCGCACGCAACCTCACTTCGCGTGTCGGCGCCCACTTTATCCCCAGCTTCGGGTTCGTCGCTGATCCAAAATCACTGTAGTCCTCCAGCCGGCCCGCTGCGGACAACTCCAGGCGCGGGTAACTCTCAGACAATGACACAACCGGTGCAATCGGGATTCTGAGTTCGCCGAAAAGCGACGTTATGGAGCGTGAAAACGAGCCACTCGTCGGCAGATTTCGCTCCAGGCGCTCATTACGCCACGCTGCCCCGACCGCGAGTTTCGCCTCGGCTCTTTCAGACGACCAAAGTTTTCCGTCTGCAATAAATGTGACGTCCGAAAGCGAGGATTTCGATGCATAGTTTCCCTTGAGCCGAATGGAATCCACCGTCTCCTGGCTGTTAGGGCCGAATGGGTTGAATGCAGAGGCAGCATCACTACTTGAGAGTGCTATTTGCAGCCTATCGGGGTCTGGCTGATTGAGGGCTGAGAAGTCTGCACTCTCTGTGCCGTGCGTTCCTGAGAGGCGGATATGCCAATCTCCTGCAGTGATGCGTGTGCCAGCAGTTGTACCCGTACTAAGACTGTTCGCTTTTAGTGCTATAGGACCCAACGCGTCGATGAAGTTATACGCGACGATAAGAGGAAGCCCGTCGAAGGGGTTGATCGCATATGGGTTCGCAGGCGGCACAACAAGATTCTGTTCGTTGGGATAACTGGTTTGGTGCACGCGGCGAGTAGCAACTCGACTTTCGAGGAATACCTCGGCGACATCCCCAACTTTCTGTGAAAAAGACACGTAGGCGCTATGCGATTGTCGGTATGGAAGCAGCTCGAGCACCGCGTTTCGATCTTCCAGGTTGACAGAGTTTGGGATGAGATCGGATACGGATTGCGCACCGGATGATGGAATAGCGTAGGCAGGAAGCAACGTGGTCGGGTTCAGAACATTTCCGGGGCTCGCGCGCATGCTGCGAAAATCGCTACCTCCCAACGCCCGCTTATCCGAGCTTGCCGCGTAGGCGCGATCTATAGCTGCGAGTTGGCCACGTTCATTGTATTGATAGGCGACCAGTGCGTGGCCGGACGCCCACTCCCAAGACGAGAGTTGCGATGCCAAACGCTCCGGTGCGCCATCCGAGGTATACCCCAGCCGACCTGTAGTTTCACTGCCGTTGGGGTCGTCGCGCATGATGACGTTCACAACGCCTGCAATAGCGTCTGATCCGTACAACGCGGAGGCACCATCAGGCAGGACTTCAATTCGATTCACTGCAGACCAAGGAATGCCCGACAGGTCGACAAAATCTCCATCGTTCCCAGCCATCGCCTGTCGATGACCATTTATCAAAACCAGAGTCGCACCCGGTCCGAGACCTCGCAGATTTGCACTCATGCCGCGCGTAAAGTTTCCCGCACTCTGAAATGACTCACTCGGACCTGCGCGAGAACTGAGAGGCAGCATCTGGGTCATCTCGCCCACTGAGGCATAGCTCACGCGGCCGACATCATCTCGCTTCAGCACTTGTACCGGCGAAACAACGTCGCCCACGCCGTGAAGAAGAGTTCCTGTTACGACAACTTCTTCCAGTCCACGATCCGCTGTGGAGAAATGCCGATCGAAATGAGACCGATCTAGCGGCTCCTTTACCCGTATCTCATTTGCGCTCGACTGCCTTCTATTCCTCCCCATCTTCCTACTCGGCTTGATCGACGCAAACGTAAAATCCCGCTCGAACGAAACCTCCAGCCCCGTTCCCTCGATCATCAATCGCAGCGCTTCGGGAACGGTGAAATCGCCCGACACGGCGTTCGTGACCACGCCGCGCACGTCATCGGATGAATACAACATCTCGATGTTGGCTTGAGCGACGAACTGCAGCAGCGTTCGCTGCGCGTCGCCCGCGGCAATATCGAAGCGGATGAGGCTCGCGTCGGCAGCGCCGGCGATCCGCCAGATGAAGAGGATCAGCAGAACTGATAGAAGGCGTGCGTCCGTTCGACCCATGACGACCACCCTGGCCAGACTGTCACCTTCGGCACCACGATAAAGGCCGGTCGATTTTAAGAGCCCTTCGTCTGAGGCCGAAGAACTATATTTTCGTGAGCGCGGTAACGGAAAATGCCTCGTCGGACGACTTGCAACATAGTTGCGTCGACGAGTACGCGTAACGCGCTTGCGGCGATGCAGAAACGGCGCGCACGGCTGGAAAGGCAATGCCACGACGCGGGGCCTCGTGCACTCGGCACCTCACTGCGAAGGCGCGACGGTGCCAGGCACTGGAGTTTCGATTCATGACCCGCAGGTCAGCGCGCAGCGCCATCGCCCGCACGACGCCGCTCGCAGTGACGAGCGCGCCCTGATCTCCCG
>CAZFTZ010000243.1:0-4382 GCA_964521875.1 uncultured Cellulomonas sp.
CTCTGCTGCGATGCGCCTGGCCGGACATCCCCAGTGCCAAGGCTCACGCAGCGGACGGGTGACCGCATCCGCAGCGGATGCGGTGGTGGTGGGCTCGCGACAGCATGGAACGCGGCGGGCGCTGGTGAGGACCACGCCACGGACCCGCCCGGCGCGCGTGCGCGCCGGCGCCGGACCGGCTCACCGAGCCACGGCCGGCACGCCCTCGCGGAGGGAGACGAAGCGATGAGCGAAGCCCTGAGCATGGGGACCGGTGGCGGCCGGCCGATCGAGCTGGTGCGCGACGGGATGCACGTGGTGGACGCCGACGGCGAGGAGGTCGGCACCGTCAAGGAGGTCGTGCTGGGCGACCCCGGCGCCGAGACGGCGGTCGAGCCGCCGGAGACCCCGAACGTGGCGGTCGTGGGGATCCCGGCAGGCACTGCCGGGCCGGCGGGGCCCGCGGCGGCGACGTTCGGCCTCGGGGCGGTCGGCTCCGACCTGCCGGAGGTCGAGCGGTCGCGGCTGCTGCGGACCGGGTACGTCCGCATCAACCTCAAGGGCCTGTTCTCCGGGCACCGGTACGCGGCCGGAGACGAGATCGCGGACGTCGTCGGCGACGCGGTGCGCCTGACGGTACCCGCCGCCCGGCTCGTCGGCTGACCGCGACCGCGAGCCGGCCGGGCTCAGGCGCCCTGGGCCGGTTCCCGCGGCGCCGGCCCCAGTGGAGACACCCCCAGCTCGTGGACCAGGTGCAGGAACGCACGGGCGAACGGGTGCGCGCCGGTCTCCGCGCGCAGCCGCTCCCAGTCGATCTGCTCACGCAGCGCGCGGGCCATCGCCAGCAGCTGCGTGAAGTCCGCGTAGTGCTCGCCGAGCACGCGCATCTTCGCCGAGACGATGTCCGTGGCGTCCAGTACCGGCATCCGCACGGCGAGCACCTCGAGCACGTCGCTGCGGGCCAGCATCTCCTCCGTGACGGGCTCGCCGACCATCCGGAACAGCACGTCGACCAGGGCACCGCGGTGGTACGCCTTGAACAGCCAGTTCTCCGGCGGGTCCGCCAGCTCCAGGCCGGCAGCCGCGATCGCCTCCCGAGCGCGCGGCACGTCCGTCTCTCGGACCGCGAAGTCGGCGTCGTGGCTCGGCTCCGGCGCGCCCCGCGCCCAGGCGGCGTAGCCGCCGACGAGCGCGAACGGGATGCCGGCGTCCTCCAGGGCGACGGCCGTCAGGCGCAGGGCGTCCTGCAGGGCCGCGCGGTCGTCGTCCATCCGTCGTTCCTACCGGACGGCGCGCGCGTCGGCACGCCGGGGGAGAGGATCGATCAGGTGCGGCTCGCGACGTTCAACATCCTCCACGGGCGCTCCCTGATCGACGGGCGCGTCGACGTCGCGCGGTTCGGCGACGCGGTCAAGCGCATCGACGCCGACGTGCTGGCCCTGCAGGAGGTGGACCGCGACCAGCCGCGCTCGCTGCAGGCGGACCTGACGACGGTGGCCGCCCGCGCGGCCGGCGCCGTGGACCAGCGGTTCGTCGCCACCCTGCACGGAGAGCCCGGCACCTGGACCGCCGCGAGCGGCATGGAGCAGCCGGACATCGCCGCGTACGGCATCGCCCTGGTCACCCGTCTCCCGGTGACCGCCTGGCACGTCACGACGCTGCCCGCGCTGCCGTACCCGGTGCCGGTGGTGCATCCGGGGCACCGGCTGCCGCAGGTCACGCGCGACGAGCCGCGGGCCGCGCTCGCGGCGGAGCTGGACGGCCCCGAGGGGCCGCTCACCGTCGTCGCCACCCACCTCAGCTTCATCCCCGGCTGGCGAGCGCTGCAGCTGCGGGCACTGGTGCGGGTGTGCCGGTCGCTGCCGCGGCCACTCGTCGTGCTCGGCGACCTCAACCAAGGGCCCTCGCACGCCTCTCGAGTGACCGGGTGGCGGCCCATCGCCCAGGCGCTGACGTTCCCCGCGGGGGAGCCGACGAGACAGATCGACCACGTGCTGGTGGACGGGGAGGTGCGGGCGCTCGGGCCGGCGGTGGCGATGGACGCCGGGGTCTCGGACCACCGGGCGCTGCTCGTCGACGTCGCGCTCGGCGACACCTAAAGCCAGCCGCGCCGCCGGAACAGCAGGAACACGACGACGTCCACCAGCACCGCGCCGGCCAGCACCCAGGTCCAGCCGTAGGCGACCTTCACCAGCGGCAGGTCGGCGAAGTTCATGCCGAAGATGCCGGCGGTCAGCGCCGGCACGGACAGCAGCGCGGCGATCGCGGAGATGCGGCGCACGTCGTCGTTCTGGCGGGCAGCGGCGTTGTTCTCGTGGCTCGCGACGACGGCGTCCAGCGTGCTGCTCTGGTCGCGCAGCACCTCCGCGGTGCCGGTGAGCCGGTCCAGCAGGTCGCGCACGTACGGCTCCACCTCGTGTCCGGCGACGGAGACCGAGGCGAAGTGCTCGCGGCTGGACTCGAGCGACCTGGCCAGCGAGGACACGGCCCGGCCGACCTTGCCGATCTGCTGGCGCAGCCGGTAGATCCGGGTGCGACTCTCGACGATCGCGTCGTCGTACACCTCCCGCTCGATCTCCTCGAGCTCGTCCTCGATGCGGTCGGCGAGGTCGGCGTACTGCGCGCAGAGGTCGTCGAGCAGCAGGAAGGCGGCGCCGAGCGCGCCGCCGGTCACCTCGACACCGTCGTCGGCCTCGCGGGACGGCTGCCGGGTGGCGTCCGGCAGGCGGGAGCGGCGCACGACGAGCAGGGCGTCCCGCGTCACGTAGAGGAACACCTCGCCGATGGCGATCCGCGGGTGCGTCGACCGGAACTCCAGCGTCCACGCGACGATCGTCAGGTGGTGCTCGAAGCGCTGGATCTTCGGCTGCTGGCCGCCGCCTGCGGCCTCCGCGGCGGAGCGCGGGTCCAGCCCCAGGAGCGTCGCCAGCTGTGCCATCTCGGCGTCGTCGGGCGCCCAGGCCTCGAGCCAGACGAAGCCGTCGCGACTGCCGCGCGACCGCCTGCGCAGCGCGGCGACCAGCGCGGACGCGCCCTCCACCGGGTGGGGTGCGCCGCGCCGGTCGTACCGGATCGTGTGGGTCAGCACGGGTGGCCTCAGTCGGTCTGGTGCTCCTGCGCCTCGGCCTGACGCTCCTCGCGGTACTCGAACTGCGCGCTGTCGATGCCCTGCGCCGCGAGCAGCGCGTCGACCTTCGCCTCGAGGCGGTCGTCGCCCTCGCGCGACTGCGAAGACCCCCAGAAGAAGAACAGCGCCAGCCCGGCGGCCTGCCAGATCAGCTGGAGGAACTCCGACTGCCAGTTCTCGAACACCGAGGCCAGGAAGTCCGGCCAGAACTCCGGCCAGGAGAACGCCTCGCCGTGCGTCGCAGCGTCGTTGCGGACTTCGATCAGCTGGAACGTCCACTGCGCGGCGAGCGACAGCAGGAACAGCGCGCCGGTGACGATGCCGAACGAGTACGCGGTGAAGAAGCGCGGTCTGCCGCGGCGGGCCGCGCCGTCAGCGGTCGGCGTCGGACGCTCCGGCCGGCTGGGGCAGCGCGGGCTCGGCCAGCAGCGCCACCAGGTCCGCGTCACGCGGCACGTCGCCGGGCTCGCGGCGGCGGACGTTGGCGACGACGCGCTCGGCCAGGGTGCGCAGCTTGACGTTGGAACGCATCGACGCGCCCCGCAGCAGCTCGAACGCCTCCTCGACGGACACGCCGATGCGGGCCGCAGTGACGCCCATCGCCTGGTCGATCACGGCGCGGTGCGCGTCAGAGGCGCGGATCTGACGGGTCGCCTCGTCGGCCGCCAGCGCGCGCACCGACCCGGTGACGTCGACGAACCAGCCGGTGATCACCGCGACCGGGACGCCGTCCGCGGTGGGGTGCGCCTCGCCGAAGGCGGCAAGCACCCGCTCCTTGCCCTGCGCGTCGAGGATGCGGTGGACGGAGGCGAACGTGCCCCCCAGCAGGCTGGCGCTGGTCAGCGCGCCGGCGTAGCGCTCGCGGTCGTCGGGATGCTTGTGCGCCAGGATCATCGCGGTGGTGGGCACGACCTCACCGGGCTCGAAACCGTGCATCCGGTAGACCTCGTCGGACCACCACCAACGGTCCTGCGCCACGTCGTACCGGAAGGGTCCGGTCTGGTGCGCGACTCCTGCGGTCAGCGCGCTGGTGACGTCGTTCGGGTTGCTCGCCATGGCGGGTGTTCCCCTCCGCGAGTGGTGCGGGGCCGGTGCCTGACCCGCTGTGACGCTAGGCATGAAGCACCGCGCACCGCAACCGCGAGCGGTGGCGCGGACCGCGGACCGGCGTGACGCTGGGTCGATGACCACCACCCACGCGGGCTACGGCGAGGGCCACCCCTGCCTGCGGGTCGCGATGGAGGACCGGGACTGGTCCGGCGAGCCGCAGCCGGTG
>CAZFTZ010000244.1:0-2819 GCA_964521875.1 uncultured Cellulomonas sp.
TTCTGCCGTCCCGTCCGGCGCCGGGCACGGCACTCCGCGCCGGACATGGCCGGTCCCGGCTACGGCAGCAGCAGGATCTTGCCGAAGGGCTCGCCGGCGGCCATCGCGCGGTGCGCCTCCCCGGCCTGGGCGAGCGGCAGCCGGGCGTGTACCACGGGGCGGATCCCGCCGGCCGCGACCAACGGCCACAGGTGCGTGCGGACCTCGGCCACGATCGTCAGACGCTGGGCGAGGGGGCGGGACCGCAGCAGGGGAGCGAGCACGGTACCGCGCTTGGCGGACAACAGGCCGAGGTCGATCTCGCCCCGGCGTCCCTTCTGGAGCCCGATGATCGCCAACCGGCCGTCGTCGGCCAGCGCGGCGAGGTTCTCCGCCAGCCCGCCGGCACCCAGCACGTCGAGGACGACGTCGGCTCCCCGGTGGTCGGTCGCGGCGAGCACGGCGTCGCCGAACCCGGGCGCCCGGTGGTCCAGGACGACGTCGACGCCCAGGCCGCTCACCCGCGCGCACCGCTCGGGGCCGCCCGCAGTCGCCACCACCCGGGCACCCATCACCCGGGCCACCTGGACCGCGACCGTGCCGATGCCGCCGGACCCACCGCGCACCAGCACCGACTCGCCGGCCGCCAGGCCGGCCCGCGTGAACGTCGACCACGCCGTCGCCAGCGCCTCGGGCAGCGCGGCGGCGTCGACCAGGTCGAGCTCGTCGGGCACCCGCAGTGCCAGACCCGCCGGGACGGCGACCCGCTGCGCGTACCCGCCACCGGGCAGCAGCGCGGCGGCGCGGTCGCCGACCGTCCAGCCGCTCACCTGCGGGCCGACCGCCGCGACCGTGCCGGACACCTCGAGTCCTGGCCAGGCCGGTGCGCCGGCGGGCGGCGGGTAGTGGCCGGCGGCCTGCAGCAGGTCGGCCCGGTTGACGCCGGCGGCGGCGACCTCGAGCAGCAGGTCGCCGGGCCCGACGACCGGTTCGGGGACCTCCCGCAGGTCGAGGAACCCGCCGGGCCGGGTGATGACGATCGCGCGCACCCCTGAAATCTAGGCGGCGAACGCGCAGGACGATCCGGGGCGAACCGGGCACCGGCCGTTCCGGCCGGGGTGAGGTCCGTGGCAAACTCGCCGCGGAGACTCATGGTGCGTCGCGAAAGAGCCGATTGGTCCGTTCGGGGGGTCTCCCAGGGGCCGCGAGCGTGGCACTGAGGAAGGAAACGACATGCTGAGACGTCTTGGCATCCGCGCGAAGGTTCTGGCCGTCCTCGCGGTGCCGATGCTCGTCGTCCTCCTCGCGGGCGCCTTCATCTCGTGGGAGACGCTGCAGAACCTGCAGACGGAGCAGAACGTCCGCCGCATCGTCGCGGCCGCGACCGCGTACGTCGCGGTCAACGACGCACTGAACGACGAGCGCTCGCTGTCCCGGGCCGGCGCGTCCGCCGAGGACATCGCCGCCGCTCGCGCCAAGGTCGACCAGGCCTACGAGGAGTTCGCCCCGCTGCTGGACGCCGTCGAGACCTCGTCGTTCACCAACGCGGTGAGCAACGGCGTCGAGAGCGTGAAGCGGGACTTCGCCGAGACCCTGCCTCAGGTGCGCGAGAACGCGGACGCCGGCACGGACGTCTTCGGCACCGGGTACCAGGTCTTCGTCGACGACGAGCTGAACCTGTTCGACAACTTCGCCAAGGAGATGACCAACCGCGACGTCGCGACCTACGTGTCGGCGTACGTGGCGGTCGGTCGCACCGTGAGCAGCCTGGTGGCGGAGCAGGTCGACGGCGCGTCCCTGCTCGCGCAGACGAATCCGACGGTCGCGAGCGGCCGGTCCTACGGCGTCCTCGTCAGCCAGACCGAGGTCTACCGCACCTCGGCGCAGGCGGCCGTGGCAGACCTGGCGATCCCCGGCGTGCTGCTGCCGTCGGGCGACCCGTCGGCGACGTTCACCCGGTACCGCAACCTGATGGCCACCGGGTCGAGCGTGTCGATGTCGATCATCGACCCGCAGTCGTACCTCGACGAGGTCACCACCCAGCGCGCCAGCCTGACGCGGGTGTCGGACGGCATCTTCGAGTCGGCCGACAAGACGTCGGTGAGCGCGATCACCGCTGCCGAGCAGCGCGCCGCGATCACCATCGGCGTCACCGTGCTCGCCGCCGCGGCGTCCTTCCTGCTCGCGCTGGTCGTCGCCCGGACCATCGTCATCCCGCTGCGGCGCCTGACCGCCGCGGCCACCGACCTGCGCGAGGAGCTGCCGAAGCTCGTCGAGCAGGTGCAGGTGCCCGGCGAGGGCCCGCAGATGTCCGCGCCGCAGATCCCCGTCACGTCCCGCGACGAGGTCGGCCGCCTGGCCGGCGCGTTCAACGCCGTGAACGAGACGACGTTCCGCGTCGCGCAGGAGCAGGCGGCCCTCCGCGGCTCCATCGCCGAGATGTTCGTCAACGTCGCCCGCCGTGACCAGGTGCTCCTCAACCGCCAGCTGTCGTTCATCGACTCGCTGGAGCGCACCGAGGAGGACCCGCAGGCGCTGGCCAACCTGTTCCGCCTGGACCACCTCGCCACCCGGATGCGCCGCAACGCCGAGTCGCTCCTGGTGCTCGCCGGCATCGACTCCGGACGTCGTCTGCGTGACGCGCTGCCGCTGTCCGACGTGGTCCGCACCGCGTCCTCCGAGATCGAGCAGTACGACCGCGTCGAGCTCGACCTGCAGGCCGACCCGCACATGCTCGGCTTCAACGCCCTGCCTGCCGCGCACCTGCTCGCCGAGCTGCTGGAGAACGCCACGGTGTTCTCCGAGCCGGAGACGCCGGTGGTCGTCACCACCGCGGTCGC
>CAZFTZ010000245.1:0-13031 GCA_964521875.1 uncultured Cellulomonas sp.
AGGTCGGCGACGTGGACGTAGTCGCGCACGCAGGTGCCGTCCGGGGTCGCGTAGTCGTCGCCGTTGATGCGCGGCGTCCTGCCGGCGAGCAGCGCGTCGAAGATCAGCGGGAACAGGTTGTGCGGGCTGCTGTCGTACAGCTCCGGCGTCCCGGAGCCGACGACGTTGAAGTAGCGCAGCGACGCGTGGTGCAGGCCGGCGGCGCGGGCCTGGTCTGCGAGCAGCCACTCGCCGATCAGCTTGGACTCCCCGTACGGGGACTCCGGGGCGGTGGGCGTCTTCTCGGTCACCAGCGGGACGTCGGGAGTGCCGTAGACGGCGGCCGACGACGAGAACACGATCCGGTCGACACCCTCGCCGGCCATCGCGGCGAGCAGGCGGGCGGTGCCGGTGACGTTCTGCTCGTAGGTGTGCAACGGACGGCTGACGGAGACGCCGGCGTACTTGAAGCCGGCCAGGTGGACGACGCCCTCGACGCCGTGCTCCGCCAGGACGCCGCGCACCAGGTCGACGTCGAGCACGGAGCCGTCGACGAACGGCACGTCCGCCGGCACGAACTCGCGGTGCCCGCTCGACAGGTCGTCGAGCACGACGACGTCGAGCCCGACCTGCCGGAAGGCGCGCACCACGTGCGACCCGATGTATCCCGCCCCGCCCGTCACCAGCCACGTCACGGGGCGACCCTACCCAACGTCAGGAAAGGTTCGCGGTCGCGCCCGTCAGGGAGCGCCACGCCTCGCGACGGGTGGCCTGCTCGGCCGGGTCCGGCACCGGCAGCGACGCCAGCAGCCGCTGCGTGTACGGGTCCTGCGGATCGGCGAGCACCTGTGCGGCGGTGCCCTCCTCGGCGAGCCTGCCGTGGTGCAGCACCGCGATCCGGTCGCTCAGCAGGTCGACGACGGCCAGGTCGTGGCTGATGAACAGGCACGCGAAACCGAGCCGCGCCTGCAGCTCGGCGAACAGGTCGAGCACCTTGGCCTGCACGGACACGTCGAGCGCGCTGGTCGGCTCGTCGGCGATCAGCAGCTCGGGGTCCAGGGCGAGTGCCCGGGCCAGGCTGGCACGCTGCCGCTGGCCACCGGACAGCTCGTGCGGGAACCGGTCGCCGTAGCCGCGGTCGAGCTGGACCGCCTCGAGCAGCTCGTCGACCCGGGGCCGCGCCTCGTGGGCGTCGGCCGCGACGCCGTGCACGACGAGCGGCTCGGCGACGCACTGGGCGATGGTGAGCAGCGGGTTGAAGCTCGTCGCCGGGTCCTGGAACACGAACCCGATGCGGCGGCGCACCGGCCGGAACTCGCGCTCGCGGACGCCGAGCATCTCGACGCCGAGCACGCGCAGCGAGCCGTCGGTCACCGGAGTCAGGCCCGCGATCGCGCGGCCGATCGTCGTCTTGCCGGAGCCGGACTCGCCGACCAGGCCGAGCATCTCGCCGGGGCGGATCACCAGGTCGACGCCGTCGACGGCGGTGAACCCCGGCCGGCGGAAGCGTCCCGGGTAGCGCACGACGAGCCCCCGGGCCTCGACGACGGGCGCCTGGGGATCGTCGGGCGCCCCCTGCGTTCGCTCGTCGGACGCCCGCGGAGCGGTCGTGGCAGGCGCGACGCGGTCGCGGAGCCGGGCGCCACCGATGCGCGGCACGGCGTCGAGCAACGCCTGGGTGTAGGGGTGCTGCGGGGCGGTGAACAGGGTGCGGACGTCCGCCTGCTCGACGATCTCGCCGTTGTACATCACCGCGACGCGGTCCGCGAGGTCGGCGACGACGCCCATGTTGTGGGTGATCAGCAGGATCGCGGACCCGAACTCGTCGCGGCACCGGCGCAGCAGGTCGAGGATCTCGGCCTGCACGGTGACGTCGAGGGCGGTGGTCGGCTCGTCGGCGATGATGAGGCCCGGGTCGAGGACGAGGGCCATCGCGATGACGATGCGCTGCTTCTGCCCGCCGGAGAACTGGTGCGGGTAGTGGTCGACGCGGTGCTCGGGGTCGGGGATGCCGACCCGGCGCATCACGTCGACCGCCGCCTCACGAGCCTGCTTCTTGGTGAGGTTGCGGTGGGCGCGCAGGCCCTCGGCGATCTGCCACCCGACCGGGTACACCGGGTTGAGCGCGGTGCTCGGCTCCTGGAACACCATCGCGGCGTCCCGGCCGCGCACCGCGCGCATCCCACCCTGGGACAGCTGCAGCACGTCGCTGCTCGCGGTGTCCTCGTTGTTGCGCAGCAGGATCGCGCCCGTGGTGGTCGCGGTCTCCGGCAGCAGGCCGAGGATCGAGCGGGCCGTCACCGTCTTTCCGGAGCCGGACTCCCCGACGATCGCCAGCACCTCCCCCGGCGCGACGGACAGGTCGACGCCGCGCACCGCGGGCACGTCGCCGCCGTCGGTCGCGAACGTGATCGCCAGGTCCCGGATGTCGACGACGTCGCCGCTCACGGCTCCACCTCCCCGCTGCGCATCAGCCCCGGTTCCAGTCCGGCGAGCCCGCCCGGGCCGGCGACGAGCGCCCCTCCGGGGACGACGGCCGTCTCGGCGCCCTCGTCGGGCGCGGTCCCCGCGGCCCGGCGACCGCGCAGCCGCGGGTCCGCCAGGTCGTTGAGGCTCTCGCCGACGAGCGTCAGGCCGAGCACGACGAGCACGATCGCCGCACCGGGGAAGATCGAGGTCCACCAGATGCCGCTCGTCACGTCCGACAGCGACCGGTTGAGGTCGAAGCCCCACTCCGCCGCCTTCGTCTGCTCGATGCCGAAGCCGAGGAAGCCGAGGCCGGCGAGGGTGAGGATCGCCTCCGACGCGTTGAGCGTGACGATGAGCGGCAACGTCCGGGTCGCGTTGCGCAGCACGTGCCGGAACATGATCCGGGCGGTCGACGTGCCGAGCACCTTGGCGGACTCGACGTAAGCCTCCGCCTTGATCCGCACCGTCTCGGCGCGCACCACCCGCAGGTACTGCGGCACGAACACCACCGTGATCGAGATCGCCGCCGCGAACACCCCGCCCCACAGGCTCGACTGGCCCCGGGAGATCGCGATCGACACGACGATCGCCAGCAGCAGCGACGGGAAGGCGTAGATCGCGTCCGCGATGACGACGAGCACGCGGTCCAGCCAGCCGCCGAGGTAGCCGGACACCAGGCCGAGCAGCACGCCGAGGAACAGCGACAGCACGACGGCGATGACGATGACCAGCACGGCCGTCCGCGCGCCGTAGAGCACCCGGGACAGTACGTCGAACCCGCCGACGGTGGTGCCCAGCAGGTGGGCCGACGACGGCCGTTGCAGCGCCCCGAACAGCCCGGAGTCGTCGCGCAGCTGGGCGAAGCCGTACGGCGCGAGCAGCGGCGCGAACAGCGCGACCAGCAGGAACACCGCGGTGAGCACCAGACCGGCGACGAGCATGCCGCGCTGCAGGCCGACGCTCTGGCGGAGCTGGTGCACCACGGGGAGGCGGTCGAGGCGTGACCGGCGGATCTTGGGGGCGGTCATCTCAGTACCTCACCCGCGGGTCGATGAACGCCGCGATGATGTCGACGAGGAAGTTCGTCACCGCGACGATCACGGCGAGCATGGCGACGATGCCCTGCACCGCGACGAAGTCCCGCGCGGACAGGTACTGCGCCAGCATGAAGCCCAGCCCGCGCCACTCGAACGTCGTCTCCGTCAGCACCGCGCCGCCGAGCAGCATGGCGATCTGCATGCCGATGACGGTGATGATCGGGATCAGCGCCGGCCGCAGCGCGTGCCGCCCGACGAGCCGCAGCTCGCTCACCCCGCGGGACCGCGCGGAGGTGACGTAGTCCGCGCCGAGCGTGCCGATGATGTTGGTCCGCACCAGCCGCAGGAACACCCCGGCGGTCAGCAGGCCGAGCACCAGCGCCGGCAGCACGGCGTGCTGCAGCACGTCGCCCACCACCGACATGTCGCCGGTGCGGAACGCGTCGACGAGGTAGATCCCGGTGGGATGGTCGACGAGCTGCAGCTCGAGCTGTGCCCGGCTCGAGGCCCGCCCGGACGGCGGCAGCCAGCCCAGCCCGACCGAGAAGATCAGCTTGGAGACGATGCCGGCGAAGAACACCGGGGTCGCGTAGAACAGGATCGCCAGCACTCGCAGCACGGCGTCCTGGCCGCGGTCGCGGAAGTAGCCGGCGACCAGTCCGAGCGGGATGCCGACGACGAACGCGACGACCAGCGCGTAGATCGCCAGCTCGAGCGTCGCCGTCCCGTACGTGGTGATCACCTGCGTCACGGGATGGTTGTCGGAGATCGTCGTGCCGAAGTCCCCGCGCAGGATGTCGCCGAGGTAGTCGAGGTACTGCACCAGCACCGGCCGGTCGTAGCCCGCCTGGTGGATGCGCTCGGCGAGCTGGTCGGCCGGCAGCCGGCCGCCGAGGGCCGCCGTGATGGGGTCACCGGTCGCTCGCATGACGAAGAACACCAGCGTGACCAGGATGAACACGGTCGGGATGATGAGCAGGAAGCGGACGAGGACGTAGCGGCCCAGGCTGGAGCCGGAGGCGCGTCGTCGCGCTGGCCGCGCCGCGTCGCCCGCAGGGGCCGCGGTCACGGGGGCATCGGTCGTGGTGGACATCAGAGCCAATCATGGGCCGGACGGGGCGGTCCGTTCCCCGTCTCCGAGGAGCGGACCGCCCCGTCCTGGTGCGTCAGGGGACGGTCGGGAGTGCCGACATCATCCCTTCGACAGCGCCGCGAAGCGGAACTTGAACGAGGCGTCCAGCGTGGTGTCCGCGCCGGAGATGTCCGACCGGACCACCGCGACCTGGGCACCCTGCAGGAGCGGCACGGTCGACAGCTGCGCGGCGACCTTCTTCTGGATGTCCTCGATGAGGGCGATGCGAGCGTCGTGGTCGGGCGTGGCCGCCTGCTCGACGATCTCGTCGTTGATCTCCTGGTCGGAGAAGTGGTTCGACAGGAAGTTCTTCGTGAGGAAGAACGGCGTCAGGTAGTTGTCGGCGTCCGAGTAGTCCGGGAACCAGCCGAGCTGGTAGGCCGGGTAGACGTCGGCGGTGCGGTCCTTGGAGTACTGCACCCACTCGGTCGACTGCAGGTTGACCGTGAACAGGCCGCTGTTGTCCAGCTGGTCCTTGATGAGTGCGTACTCGTCGCCGGAGGACGGCCCGTAGTGGTCGGGCGCGTACTGCAGGGAGAGCTGCACCGGCGTGGTGACGCCGGCGTCGGCCAGCACCTGCTTCGCCTTGTCGGCGTCGGGGCCGCCGCTGCCGTCGCCGTAGAGGTCCTTCAGCGGCTCGATCGCGCCGGCGAAGCCCTGGGGCACGTAGGAGTACAGCGGCGTGTACGTGCCCTTGTAGACCTGGTCGGACAGCGCCTGGCGGTCGACGAGGTCGGCCACCGCCTGGCGGACGGCCAGGGCCTTGGCCGGGTCGGCCTCGGCGGTCTTGGCGCCGTACGGCTGGGTGTCGAAGTTGAAGACGATGTAGCGGATCTCGCCGCCGGGGCCGTCGACCACCTTGACGTCGCTGTTGGAGCGCAGGTCGGAGATGTCGGTGGCGGACAGGCTGCGGAACGCCACGTCGACGTCGCCCTGCTGGATCGCCAGCTTGAGGTTGGACGCCTCGTCGAAGTACTGGAGGTTGACCTCGTCGGTCTTGGGGGCGGCGAGCAGGCCCTTGTAGTTCGGGTTCTTCTTGAACTGGATCAGCTGGTTGAAGTTGTACGACGTGATCTCGTACGGGCCACCGAAGGCGTTGGCCTTGACGATGTCGTCGTCCGGCGTCACGGCGTCCGCGGAGAAGACCTCCTCGTCGACGATCGCTCCGGGGAAGCTCGTCAGCACCAGCGGGAACGTCTGGTCGTTCTCCGACTTCAGGTGGAACACGACCGTCGTGTCGTCCGGAGCCTCGACCGAGTCCAGGTTGTAGAGCAGCGAGGACGGGCCGTTCTCGTCGGCGATCTTCAGCTGGCGGTCGAACGTGAACTTGACGTCCGACGAGGTGAGGTCGTGCCCGTTGGCCCACTTGAGGCCGCTCGGCAGCTTGACCGTGTACTCCGTCGGCGAGGTGAACTCGGCGGACTCGGCGAGGTCGGGCACGACGTCGGTCTTCTGGTAGTCGGTGTTGACCAGGTACGGGAACACCTGGGTCTGCACCGTCAGCGAGCCGTTGTCATAGGAGCCGGCCGGGTCGAGCGTCGTCACCTTGTCGGTCGTGCCGACGATGAGGGCGCCGCCACCGCCCCCCTTGCCGCCGCTGCTGCAGGCTGCGAGGACCAGCGCCGTCGCGGCCAGCCCTGCCGTGATCGCCAGCGTGCGCCGGCGTCCTGTTGCGGAGAACATCCGCCACCTCATTCCGTCAGTCGTTCGGTGGTGCCGCCCGGCGCGCGTCGGCGGGCAGAGCGGTGGGAGCGCCCGAGGGGCGCATGGTGTTCCAGCAGACCATCCTCGGTTTGCTGTGGAGTAACCGTAGGGTCACGATGCGGTCTCGGTACCGAGATCCGGGCAACGAGGTCTCACGATGCGGGTGGATGTACCCGATCGGGCGATGCGACGGTGTCCGTTTCGTCCGGACCTTGGGCCCTGTCGGTCGTCCGGGCGCATGGGGATGCTCCGTGCATTCGTCGGGCGAACCCCGGAGGCGGGTGCGGTGCGCAGTGCTGCGTGGCGTGCGGTGACGGCGGTCGCGACCGTCGTGGTGGTGGGGCTGGCGCCGGCCGGGTGCACGGGCACGGGGCCGACGATCGCGCTCGGCTCCTGCGGGGTCGAGGGCCCCGACCACCCGGAGCGGTGCGGCACGCTCGAGGTGCCGCTGGACTGGGCGCACCCGGACGCCGGGACGATGACGCTCCAGGTGCTCGTCGTGCCTGCCTCCGGCCCCGACGTGGCAGCCGACCCGGTGTTCTACCTCGCCGGGTTCGGCGGCTCGGCGCTCGCCAACGCGCAGTGGCCGTACGACCACCTCACCACGCTGGAGCGCACGCGCGACCTGGTGTTCGTCGATCAGCGCGGCACCGGCCCCACAGCCGAGACGTGCGACCTGCCCGCGCCCATGGCGCTCGACGCAGCGACGGCGCCGGACGTGGTCGACGCCTGCCTGGCATCGCTGCAGCGCGACCCTCGGCACGACACCACCGCCAGCGCCGTCAAGGACCTCGACCTGGCCCGGCAGCGGCTCGGGTACGACGAGGTCAACCTCTACGGCGGCTCGTACGGCGTCTCGATCGGCATGGCCTACGTCCAGGCGCACCCCGACCGGGTGCGCAGCGCCGTCTTCCTCGGCGGCGCACCGCTGGACGTGCCGCTCTGGGAGCGGGTGCCGACGAGCTCGCAGGGCTCCTTCGACCAGGTGGTGCAGCGGTGCGAGGCCGACCCGGTGTGCGGGCCGGCGTTCGACCCGGCCGGTGACCTGGCGGCGCTCGTCGGCCGGCTCGAGCAGGGGCCGGTGACGATCGACCTCGGCGACGGGCGGACGCTGCCCGTCAACCTGGTGATGTTCCTCGACAACGTGATCGACGCCTACCTCGACTCCGCCGCCACCGCGGCCGTGCTGCCCGCCGACCTCGCCGCGATGCGCCGTGGCGACTGGGCGGAGGTGCTGCGCCGGCGCGGCACGGACACCGCGAGCCTGCCCTCGCCGCTGCCGACGGTGCTGCCGTACCAGGTGCAGAGGGTGACGCTGGAGTGCAGCGACGCGTGGGCCGCCGTCGACGCGGCGGGCGTCGCCGCGCAGCCGGAGACTGCTTTCACCGCGCAGGCGCAGTCGCGGGCGGCGTGGCAGCAGGTGGTCTGCCCGCTGTGGCCGCACGACGAGGGCGTCGGCGGCACGGTGGCGACGCAGGCGCCGATCCTGTTCCTCAACGGCACGGCCGACCCGGCGGACCCGCCGGCGGTCGTCGCCGACGTGCAGCGGACCATCCCGAACGCCGCCCGGTACGCGGTGCCCGGGGTGGGCCACGCCGACGTCGTGGACACGCCGTGCCTGGTGGACCTGCTGCAGCGGTTCGTCGTCGACGCCGGCCCGCCGCCGGACGCCGAGTGGCAGCAGTGCTTCGACCAGGTGACCGCCGGGCTGCCCGCGTTCACGACGGACTGACGCCCGTCTCCGGCGAGCGGCGGCTACGCCCGGGACTCCAGGGCGAGCAGCGTGCGCTTGCGCTCCAGCCCGCCGGCGTAGCCGGTGAGGGCGCCGCTCGCACCGACGACGCGGTGGCACGGCACGACGACGCACAGCGGGTTGCGACCCACCGCCGCGCCGACCGCGCGGGTGGCCGCCGGGCGCCCGAGCTGCTGCGCCAGCTCGGTGTAGCTGGCGGTCTCGCCGTACGGGATCTGCGCGATCGCGTCCCACACCGCACGCTGGAACTCGGTGCCGGCGGGCTGCAGCGGCACGGTGAACGCGGTGCGCTCGCCGGCGAAGTACTGCGCCAGCTCGCCGGCCACGGCGCGCAGCGTCGGGTCGTCGTCGGGCGCGGGCTCGCCGAAGCGCTCGTCGGGCGGGCGGTGCGCCTGGCCGGCCATGTAGATGCCGACGAGCGCGTCGCCGTCGGCGACGAGCGTCAGCGGGCCGAGGGGGGAGTCGATGGTGGTGTGCCTCATGCGATGGCCTCCTGCTCGAGGGCGGGCCCGGCGGGGTCGTCGGGCAGGGTGTTGACGGGGTGGACGCCGGTGGCCCACAGGTGCTGGACGGCGTAGGCGCGCCATGGCGCCCACGCCTGCGAGGCTCGCTCCAGGCCGGCCGGGCTGGTCGGCAGGCCCAGACGCTGGGCCGCCTGGCGCACTCCGAGGTCGCTGGACACGAACGCATTGGGGTCGCCGAGCGCGCGCATCGCAATGGTGCCGACGGTCCACGGGCCGATGCCGGGCAGCGCCGCAAGTGCCGTGCAGGCCTCGGCGCGACCGGCGCCCGCGTCGAGGGTGACCGTGCCGTCCGCCAGCGCGCGTGCCAGGGCGAGCAGCGTGCCGCGGCGGGAGGCAGGCATCGCCAGGGCGGCGGCGGTCGCGGTCTCGTCGGCCAGCAGGTCGGCCGGGCGCGGGAACAGGTGGGTCAGCCCACCGTCGGGGTCCTCGACCCTCGCGCCCAGCGCGGTGACCAGGCGCGCCGCGTGCGTCCGGGCGGCCGGCGTCGAGACCTGCTGGCCGATCACCGCGCGCAGCGCCATCGCCTCCGGGTCGGCGGTGCGCGGCACCCGGCGGCCGGGCGTGCGCACGACGAGCGGGCGCAGCCTCTCGTCGCGGGCCAGGGCGTCGTCGACGGCGACCGGGTCGGCGTCGAGGTCGAGCATCCGGCGGGTGCGGCTGACCGCCGCCGGCAGGTCGCGGACGTCCGCCAGCCGCAGCGTCACGGGGAAGGCGGAGCCGTCCGGGCGGTGCACGGTGACGACTCCCCAGGCGTGCGGCAGCCGCATCGTGGTGCGGTAGGCGCCGTCGCGGTACTCCTCGACACCTGGGACGGCGGTGGCGACCAGGTGGCCCAACAGGTTCGACGGGTCGAGCGGTGCGCGGTACGCCAGGCGCAGCGCGACGATCCCGGACCGGGGCTCGTCGTGCCGCGCGGCGCGGCGGCGCAGCTCGGTGGGGGACAGCGCGTAGGTCGCGGCGACGGCGTCGTTGAAGGCGCGGATCGAGGCGTAGCCGGCGGCGAAGGCGATCTCCGTCATCGGCATCCTGGTGCGCTCGACGAGGGTGCGGGCGGTCTGCGCCCGCCGTGCCCGTGCCAGCGCGAGGGGCCCGGCGCCGAGCTCGTCGGTCAGCAGGCGCTCGAGCTGCCGGGCGCTGTAGCCGAGCGCCGCCGCCAGGCCCGGGACGCCGTCGCGGTCGACGAGGCCGTCGTCGATCAGCCGCATCGCGCGGGCGACCACGTCCCCGCGGACGTCCCACGCGGGCGAGCCCGGGCTGGCGTCCGGGCGGCAGCGCAGGCAGGCGCGGAACCCGGCAGCCTGGGCGGCCGCCGCCGACGGGAAGAACCGCATCCGGTCGTCGCGCGGGGTGCGCGCCGGGCAGGACGGACGGCAGTAGATCCGCGTGCTGGTCACCGCGAGCACGAACCAGCCGTCGAACCGCGCGTCGCGGGAGCGGACGGCGGTGCGGCAGGTGGCCTCGTCGGGGAGCACGGGACGATCCTGCGCCCCGGCGACGGGCGGCGGCTAGCGAGAAAACGACATCGCAGTGCCGTCGCGCGGGCACCGGTCGCAGACTGCCGGGATGACCTCCGTCGCAGGACTGCACACCCGCGCCGGCGACCCCGGCGACGACGTCGACTGGCACGAGGACGTCGAAGGCGCCTCGATCGGCAGCCCGGTGTCGATCATCGTCGAGTACCGGCGCACGGCCGGTACCGGTCCGCGTCTGCACCGGCACCCGTACGCCGAGACGTTCGTCATCCGGCAGGGTCACGTGCGCTTCACGGTGGCCGACGAGACGATCGACGCGCACGGCGGGCAGGTGGTCGTCGTGCCACCGCTCACGCCCCACAGGTTCGTCTCGCTGGGTCCCGAGCCGATGATCTCGACGCACGTCCACGCCAGCCCGGTGTTCGTCACGGAGTGGCTCGAATAGAGGTGGACGCCCTCCGGGCACCGACCGACGATGGGTCGATGACGGACACCGAGGCACTGCTCGCCGCGCTCGCCGACCTGGCGCCCGGGCGGGTGACGACACCCGCCGACCCCGGATTCGACCCGGCCGCGCTGGTCGCGTTCGACCCCGGACCGGTCCGGCCCGTCGCCGTCGTCCGGCCGCAGCACGCAGCCGAGGTGGCGCAGGTGCTGCCGCTGGTCGCCGAGGCCGGACTGCCGGTCGCCGTCCGGGCCGGCGGCCACTCCTATGCCACGCGGTCGCTGGCGGACGGGGGCGTGGTGCTCGACCTCGCCGCCCTGGACGGGGTCACGATCGACCCGGACTCCCGGGTGGGTCGCGCCGGGGGTGGCACGACTGCCGGCCGCTACACCGCGCTCGCGGCCGAGCACGGCCTGGCGACCGGATTCGGCGACACCGCCTCGGTGGGGGTCGCCGGCCTCACGCTCGGCGGTGGCATCGGGTTCCTCAGCCGGCGGTTCGGCCTGACGGTCGACGACCTGCTCGGCGCCGAGGTGGTCATCGCCGATGGGCGGGTGCTGACCGTCGACGACGAGCACGAGCCCGAGCTGTTCTGGGCCCTGCGCGGTGGCGGGGGCGGGCTCGGCGTGGTGACCGAGCTGCACTACCGGCTCCACGAGGTCACCACCGTGACCAACGGGATGCTGTTCTTCGCCCCCGACCCCGGGCTGCTCGCCTCGCTCGTCGCGCAGCTGACCGACGCGCCAGACGAGCTGGCCTCGATGGTCAACCTCATGGTGGCGCCGCCGGTGCCGTTCTTCCCGGCCGAGCTCCACGGACGGCCCGTGATCATGGCGCTGCTGGTGCACTCGGGCGACCCGGCCGAGGGCGGTCGCCTGGTCGGCGCGATCAGGGACCTGGCGCCGGCGCTCGTCGAGCGTGTCACCGAGGTTCCGTACGCGGCCGTGCTGGGCGAGTTCGGGTTCCGCGGGATGGGCGTGGTCACCGGTGCCGGGTTCGCCGACGAGTTCGGGCCCGACCGCGCGGCGCGGGCGGTCGAGGCGGTGACGTCCGGTGGCCGGGCGATCGTCAACCTGCGCCCCATGGGCGGCGCCATCGCGCGCGTGCCCGGCGATGCCACCGCGTTCGCGCACCGCGACCGGCGACTCATGGTGGTCGTCTCGTCGATCGGCCCCGACCGCGCCACCGCCGGTCAGGCCGCCGACGCCGTCGACGAGCTGGCCGCCGCACTGAGCGACGGCGCGGCCGGCTACCTCAACTTCATGCGTGCCCGGCCGGACGCGGCGGAACGCGCCTTCCCGCCGCCGACCCTGGCGCGGCTCGCCGCCGTCAAGTCGAGATACGACCCCGGGAACCTGTTCCGGTCCGTGTAGCCGATGTGCCGACGAGTGAGATCCCGCGTCGAGTCGAGCCATCTCGCCGTGTCGCTGCTGCTCAGGTGGGCCCCGAGGGGATCGAACCCTCAACCCGCGGATTAAAAGTCCGCTGCTCTGCCAGTTGAGCTAGAGGCCCCGTCGCAAGGCTAGGCCACCGGAGGCGTACGCCAGGCGTGCGGTCAGCCGGGCGTGGGGAGCTCCTGCGGGCGGAAGCTCCGTCGTTCGTCGGGATCGCGGCCTACGCTCCGATCGACCACCGGCACGGTGGTCTGGTCGGAGGAGGCAACGATGGTGTTCACCTTCGCGACCGCGGGCCGGATCGTCGTCGGCTCCGGGACGTCGGAGCAGGTTCCCGGCATCGCGCGCGGGTTCGGCAGCCGGGTGTTCGTCGTGCGCGGCCGGCACACGGACCCGGCGGGTACCGCGCCGGCGGCGCTGCCCGACGAGGCCCCGGCGTTCCGCTGGTCCGGCGAGCCGACGGTGGACGGCGTGCGCGACGCCCTGGCGGCGGCCCGCGACGCGCGACCGGACGTCGTCGTCGCCTGGGGCGGCGGCTCCGTGATCGACCTGGCGAAGTCGGTCGCGATCCTGCTGCGTGGTGACGGCGACGTGCTGGACCACCTCGAGGTCGTCGGGCACGGCATGCCGCTTCCGGCGACGTCCGTCCCGGTGGTCGCGGTCCCGACGACGGCCGGCACCGGCGCCGAGGTGACGGCGAACTCGCCGATCCTGTCGCCGGAGCACGGGGTCAAGGCGAGCCTGCGCTCGCCGGCGATGCTGCCGGCGGTCGCGGTCGTCGACCCGGCACTGACCGTGACGTGCCCGCCGGCAGTGACCGCCTCGTCGGGCCTCGACGCCTTGACCCAGTGCCTGGAACCGTTCGTCACCCCCAAGGCCAACCCGCTGACGGACGCGCTGGCGCGCGAAGGGCTGGTGCGTGCCGGCCGCAGCCTGGGCGCCGCCTTCCTGAACGGCGACGACCTCGACGCCCGCACCGACATGAGCCTGACCGCGCTGCTGTCCGGGATGGCGCTGGCGAACTCGAAGCTCGGTGCGGTGCACGGGCTTGCGGCGCCACTCGGTGGCGTACTCGGTGCACCGCACGGCGAGGTGTGTGCCGCCGTGCTCGCCGCGACGACC
>CAZFTZ010000246.1:0-4187 GCA_964521875.1 uncultured Cellulomonas sp.
GAGGTCGCCCCGGGGTCGAGGGGCCCGGCCGAGCGCTCGCCGAGGTAGCGGGCGCGGCCCTTGCGGGCCACCAGAGGCACGGTCGCGTCGCGGCCGGTCTCGGCCGCCTCGAACGCCGCCTGTGCCGCCGCCGCGGCGCTGGCACCGCCGGCCACCGCCGCGTCGTAGGCGTCGAGGGCGGGCGACATCGCGTCGTACATCGTCTTGTCGCCCGCCTCGGCCTTGCCCCGTGCCACGACGCCCTCGAGCCCGGCGCGCAGCGCCGCGCCGAGCCCGGCGGCGTCGAGGGTGTCCGCCGCGTCCGCGGCACGCCCCATCCGCAGGAAGAACGTGCCGTAGAGCGGCCCGCTCGCGCCTCCGACCGAGGTGACCAAGGTCATCCCGACCGCCTTGCAGAGGTCGTCGATGGTGCCGTACGGCGTGCCGCCCTCCTGCGCCTCGCGGATCTTGGCGAAGACCGCGTCCATGCCACGGGTCATGTTGATCCCGTGGTCGGCGTCGCCGATCGCCGAGTCCAGCTCCGTGAGGTAGGCCCGGTTCTCCGTGACGTAGCCACGGAAGGCGTCGAGCCAGGCGATGAAGGTGTCGAGGTCCACGGTGTCCTTGGCCATCTGCTCAGGCACCCCACCGCATGCCGGGGGTGACCACCGGGGCGTCCCAGAACTTGAGGATCTCGTCGTCCGCCTTGAGCACCGTCACGGAGGCGCCGGCCATGTCGAGCGACGTCATGTACGGGCCCACCAGGCTGCGGGCGATGGTGACGCCGGCCTTCTCCAGCAGGGCCGCCACCTCGCCGTACAGCAGGTACAGCTCGATGAGCGGGGTGCCGCCCAGGCCGTTGACGAAGACGATCGAGGGGGCGCCGGTGAAGTCGAGGTCCGCCAGGATCGGCTCGACGAACATCTGCGCGATCTCGTGCGCCGGGACCAGCTTGCCGCGGCTGCGACCGGGCTCGCCGTGGATGCCCACGCCGATCTCGATCTCGTCGTCCGCGATCTCGAACGTCGGCTTGCCGGCGGCCGGGACCGTGCAGCTGGTCAGCGCGATGCCGAACGAACGGCCGTTGCCGGAGACCTTCTCCGCGAGCGCCTTGACGGCGGCCAGGTCGGCACCGGCCTCGGCGGCCGCGCCGACGATCTTCTCCAGCAGGACGGTGACGCCGACACCGCGGCGGCCGGCCGTCCACAGCGAGTCCTGCACCGCGACGTCGTCGGCCGTGACGACGGTCTCGACCTGGACGCCCGAGGCGTCCGCCAGCTCGGCGGCCATCTCGAAGTTCATGACGTCGCCGGTGTAGTTCTTCACGATGTGCAGCACGCCGGCGCCGCGGTCGACCTTCTTGGTCGCCGCTTCCATCTGGTCCGGGGTCGGCGACGTGAACACCGCTCCGGCACACGCGGCGTCGAGCATGCCCAGCCCGACGAAGCCACCGTGCATCGGCTCGTGCCCGGAGCCGCCGCCGGAGATCAGCGCGACCTTGCCCTGGTCCTTCGGGGTGGCGCGGTAGACGATCCGGTTCGCCTTGTCGACGTCGAGCAGCGGCTCGGCGGCGGCCAGGCCGACGAGCGCGTCCGCGAGCACGTCGTCCGGGTTGTTGATGAACTTCTTCATGCGTCAGCACCTTCTTCGATCGTTGCGGGCGAGCCCGCTGCCGGGTGTGCGATGAGGCCGAACGCGGGCGCGGCGCGGCGACGCCGGACCGGCCCGGTGAGGAGGGGTGAGCGACCGGCGGGCCGCCTGCGTGCCGACGAGCACGGGAGCGCCAGACGCGTCCCGTGGTCGTCCATGTGTGCTGTGCTCCTTTGCACGGTGGGGCGGCGGTGCCGTTGCCGAACAGCCTGCTGGACAGAACACCATTCGACAATGTCGAATACTCCGCATCCGATGTGGGCAGTGTCAAGCGCAGGTGTCAACGGCGTCCCGGCGGTGCTGCCGAGGGGTGCCCTGCCTGCGGGAAGGTCATCCGTGATCCAGGCGATCGACCGGGCCGCGCGCGTGCTCAACGCACTCCAGGGGGCCCGCCACCTCGGCATCTCCGAGCTGGCCACGACGCTCGACCTCTCGCCGTCCACGGTGCACGGGATCGTCAAGTCGCTGCAGCAGCACGGGCTGGTCGCCAAGGAGCCGAACGGCAGCCGCTACATGCTGGGACCGGCGCTGCTCAAGCTCTCGAACGTCTACCTCGACACCTTGGACGTGCGGGCCCGCGGCATGCGCTGGACCGCCGAGCTCGCCCGCCGCACCGGGCTGTCGGCGCGGCTCGGCGCGCCGCTGTTCCACGAGGTGCTGGTCATCCATCACAACCGCAGGCCGGACGGCAGCCAGCAGATGCTGGAGACCGGCCTGACCATGCCGATGCACGCCTCCGCGATGGGCAAGGTGCTGCTCGCCTACCACCCGGCACTGGCCGACGAGGTGCTCGTCGGGCCGCTGGCGAGCCTGACCGGCGACACGATCACCGACGCCGCCAAGCTCGAGCTGCAGCTCGCCCAGGTCGCGGAGCGCGGGCTGGCGACGGAGGAGGACGAGGCCGTGCTCGGCGAGTCCTCGCTCGCCGCGCCGATCGCCGACCGCAGCGGCTCGGTGGTCGCCGCCATCGCCGTGGTGCTGCCCACCAGCGAGTGGCCGCCGGAGGCCGGCGTGCTCAACGACCTGCGCGAGGCGGCGCGCAACGTCTCCCGCGAGCTCGGCGCCCCGGCGTGGCCGCCGCGCGTCCCGGTCCGCGAGGTCGCCGACTGACTTCCGTCCGCACAGGTGGTCGCTCCGGCGACCAGGTGCGCGGACGTTGCGGGGGAGGCGTCAGCTCGGGTCGATCGAGAGGGGGACGGGGCGCTTGGCGCCCAGGCCGTCGCCCGACGAGCGGTGGTGGATGCGCCGCGTCGCCCACGGCGCGGCGTGCACGCGCAGCCAGTGGGCGTTCGCCCGGGCGCGGTCGAGCACCGGCGGGGCGGGCAGCGGCGTCAGCGGGTCGTCCCAGTCCGGCTGGTCCGGCTCCAGGCCGAGTGCGACGAGCGCGGCCTGCGCGACGCGCTCGTGGCCCGCGGTGGTCAGGTGGATCCGGTCCTCGGCCCACATCCGCCAGTCGTGCAGCGCGCGCATGCCCCACAGGTCCACGACGTGTGCGCCCTGGCGGCGCGCGATCGACCAGATCATCGTGTTGTAGATCGCGACCTTCGGCCGGATCAGGCGCACCACCGGCGACTCGGCGGTGTCGAAGCCGGTGGCCAGCAGCACGTCGGCGCCGGACTCGCGCAGCCGCACCACGGCGGCCTCGAGACGAGCGGCGAGCCGGTCCGGGTTGCCGTCCGGGCGCAGCAGGTCGTTGCCGCCGCCGACGATGCTCACCAGGTCCGGCTTCAGGGCGAGTGCCGCCGGCACCTGGTCGTCGACGATCGGCCGCAGCAGCCGTCCGCGGACGGCGAGGTTGGCGTACTCCAGCGGCGCGGTGCCGGCCACGGCACGCCTCGCCGACAGCCGTGCGGCGAGCAGGTCGGCCCATCCCCGCATCGGGGCGTCCCGGCCGTCCGGGGCGTCCCACAGGCCTTCGGTGAACGAGTCCCCGAGGGCGACGTACCTGGTCCAGCATGGTGCATCCGTCACACCTGCATGATGCATCGGACCGGGGACGCTCAGGGCAGCGACCAGTCCACGGGCTCGGTGCCCTGCGCCTCCAGCAGCGCATTGACCTTGGAGAACGGGCGTGAGCCGAAGAACCCGGCGTACGCGGACAGCGGGCTGGGGTGGGCGCTGGCGACGACCGGGACCCTGCCGAGCGCGGGCGTCAGCGTCTGCGCGTCGCGGCCCCACAGGATCGCGACCAGCGGTCCGCCGCGCTCGACCAGTGCCGCGATGGCGCGGTCGGTCACCGGCTCCCACACCGTGCCGCGGTGCGACGCCGGCTTCCCGGTGCCGACGGTGAGCACCCGGTTGAGCAGCATGACGCCCCGGTCGGCCCAGGGCGTCAGGTCGCCGCTCGTCGGCATCGGGACGCCCAGGTCCGCGACGAGCTCCTTGAAGATGTTGACGAGCGAGCCGGGCAGCGGGCGCACGTGGGGCTGCACCGAGAAGCTCAGGCCCATCGGGTGGCCGGGGGTGGGGTAGGGGTCCTGCCCGACGACGAGCACCCGGACGCCCGCCATCGGGCGCCGGAACGCGTGGAAGATCGCGTCGCCCGCCGGCAGGTAGGT
>CAZFTZ010000247.1:0-6735 GCA_964521875.1 uncultured Cellulomonas sp.
TCCATCAGCTCGACGAGCGCGTCGTCCCACCGCAGCGGGCTGACGACGAGGCCGTCGACGACACCCGAGCTCAGCGAGCGCACCACGTCCGCGGTGGTGCCGACGTCGTTGCCGGTCGAGGCGACCACGACGTGGTAGCCCCGCGGGCCGACCACCTCGTGGATCGCCTTCATCATGTCGACGTAGACCGGGTTGCCGATGTCGGCGACGGCGAAGCCGACCTGGAACGTCCGGCCCATCCGCAGCGAGCGCCCCGTCGCGTCGGGGTGGTAGCCGAGCTGCTCGGCCGCGGCACGTACCCGCGCGGCCATCTCCGGGCTGGCGCCCATGCCGTTGAGCGCCCGCGAGGTGGACGCGAGCGAGGCCCCGGCGAGGCTCGCGACCTCGTGCAGCGTCGGCCGACGGCTCATGCCCGCTCCTCTCCATCGAGGCGGAAACGTTTCCAGCGTCCTGGCGGATACGTTTCCAGACGGGGACGGGGATTGTCAACGCCCGCTCCAGGAGAAGCCGGCCCGGCCACGTCCGGGTGAACGGCCCCGCATGCCCTCAACGTCCGCCGCCCGCGGACGATCAGAGGGTGTACGCCAGGGCCGTCGTCGTGCCGTCCCCGGCCGGGAGGGAAGTCCCGTGGTCGTCCTCGTCGCGCTCGCGGCGCTGTGGTGCGCGGTGGCCACGGTGCTGCTGAGCCGAGGACCAGGACTGGACGACGTCACCGCGCTCGCCCGACGATGGTTCGCTTGGGCGTCCGGGGTCGGTGCCGCCATGCTCGTCGGGACGCTGGTCGCGCGGGCCGTCGGCGACGGGCATTGGCTCTGGCCCGTGCTGGTCTCCGCGGGCACCCTGGCATCCGGCGCCTGCGCGTACCAGGGACTGATCCACCTCCACCGCCGGCCGAGCGTCACGTCGCGCGTCGAGGACTGGTCGATCGGGTTCGCCAGCCTGCTGGCGCTGGTCGCGGCCGGGAACGCGACCGCGGCGCGGCTGTGGACGGAGACCGGCCTTCACGAGCAGGCGTGGATCGTCCAGATCGCGACCTGGCTCCTGGTGCTGGGCACCGCGACATCGTTGCTCGGACTCACCGGCCTCGGCCGACGACTCCGCGCCTGGGTCGTCGTGGCCGGCCTGTGGCTGCTGTTCGCGCTCCACCTGACCGTCGTCGCCGCCACGTTCGGTGACGCCACCGGACTGGCGGCGGCGCTCGGCACTGGTCCCGTGATGCCGCTCGGGTGGGCCGGCTGCGCCACCGCCGCGCTCCTCGCGACGCGCCGCTCACAGCCCGGTCTGGTGCGACCGGCGAGCGCCAGCTCCATCGCCGCCGGCGCGGCTGCCGTGGTCGCGAGCAGTCTCGCCGTCGTGGTGGCGGACGCCGCCCTCGCCGGCGGTCCGACGCCGCTCACGGTGGTCCTGGGCGCCGTCTCCGGGACGCTCGGCGTGGCTCGGCTCGGCGCCGTGGTACGCGAGCTGTCGCGCCTGGCCGAGTCGCGGGTCGAGGCGCGCACGGACGTGCTGACCGGGCTGGCGAACCGGCGAGGCTTCATGGAGTCGCTGACCGACGCCTGCGACGCCGAGGAGCCGACCGGACTGGTGATCCTCGACCTGGACGGGTTCAAGGAGGTCAACGACACGCTCGGGCACGCCGGAGGCGACCTGTACATCGCAGCGCTGGCGGCACGCTTCCGCGAGGCGGTCCCCGCTCCGGTGGCCCTGGCCCGCATCGGCGGTGACGAGTTCGCCGCCGTGGTGCGGCAGGCGGCCGACCCGGACGCCGTGGCACAGGCGCTGCTGGACACCACGCACGAGCCGATCGAGATCCTCGGCCGCACGCTGAGGCTCGGGGCGAGCGCCGGTGTCGCGAGGGCTGCGGCGGGCGAGCTCGCCGCCGAGGAGCTGATGCGGCGGGCCGACGCGGCGATGTACGTCACCAAGCGGTCGGGCGGCGGGCTCCGGCCGTACGACGAACGGCTCGACGCGAGCACCCGCACCCAGCAGCACCTGCTGCGCGGCCTGCGTGCCCTGCTCGACGACTCCGGCGAGACCCAGGACCACGGGGACCTCGTGCTGCACTACCAGCCGCAGGTCGACGTCGAGTCGGGCGGGGTGCGCGGTGCGGAGGCGCTGGTCCGCTGGGAGCACCCCCGCCTCGGGCTGCTGTACCCGGGCGCGTTCCTGCCCCTCGTCGAGGAGCACGGGCTGACGATGGCGCTGACCCGGCGGGTGCTGTCGATGGCCGCCGCCCACGCCGCGGTCTGGCCGGAGGACCTCGCCGTCTCCGTCAACGTCGCGGCAGCGGACATCGGCGACGACCGCGCCGTCGCGGCCGTCGACGCCGCGCTCGGCTCGTCGGGCCTCGCCGCGCGGCGACTCACGCTCGAGATCACCGAGACGATGCTGCTGCGTGACCCGGCCGCCTCCTCCGCGCTGATGCGGCGGCTACGCCGGCGGGGCGTGCGGTTCAGCCTCGACGACTACGGCACCGGCTACTCCTCGCTGACGCACCTCAGGGAGCTGCCGGTCGACGAGATCAAGGTCGACCGGGCGTTCGTCGCGCAGCTCTCCGCCGACGAGCGCACCCGCGCCATCGTCGACGGCACCGTCCGGGTCGCCCACGGGATCGGCATGACGGTCGTCGGCGAGGGGGTGGAGGACGCCGCGACGCTCGCCGCACTGCGTGAGGTCGGCTGCGACGTCAGCCAGGGGTTCCTGCACGCGGCAGGGCTGCCGGAGGTCGCCTTCCGGGCGTGGTGCGAGGCGCAGCGTCAGGCCACGATCTCGTTGCCCACCCCAACCAGCACCACGCGCGGGGTGTGCCGGTGCGCGTCCTCGTCGCTCATCAGCCCGTAGGCGATGACGATCACCTTGTCGCCGACCTCGACCAGGTGCGCCGCCGCGCCGTTGATCGTGACGTCGCGGCCGCCGCGCGGACCGGGGATGACATAGGTCGTCAGCCGGGCGCCGTTGTCGATGTCGAGGACGTCCACCTGCTGGTTGGGCAGCATGTCCGCCGCCGCCATCAGCTCCTCGTCGATGGTGATCGAGCCGACGTACTCCAGGTCGGCCTGAGTCACCGTCGCGCGATGGATCTTGGACAGCATCATCGGGCGCTGCAGCGTGGACATCGTCTGCTCCTTCGTCGTCCACCGAACGAGGGAGCCCCCGCCCGGCGGACCGGACGGGGGCTCCCCAGTGACGAGCGCGCCCGAAGGGACTCGAACCCCCAACCTTCTGATCCGTAGTCAGATGCTCTATCCATTGAGCTACGGGCGCAGTGCTCACAGCAGGCCCGCGTGCGGGCCATCGGAGAGGATACAGGCCAGCGGCGGTGCCCCCCAAACCCGGCAGGAGGCGACATGGCGAAGCTCGTCGGCATGCGCGCCGAGGTGCTGCGCGACGACGAGAGCGAGGACGCCGCCAAGGTCGGCTGGGTCGAGCTGTTCTTCGACCTGGTCTTCGTGTTCGCGGTCACCCAGGTGTCCCACGTGCTCATCGCGCACCCGGACGGCACGCACCTGGCGCGGGCGCTCGTCGTCGGCGCGGCGGTGTGGCTGGTGTGGAGCTTCACGATGTGGGTGACCAACTTCCTGGACCCCCAGCGGGCCTCGGTCCGCACCATGCTCATGGTGCTCATGGCGCTGGGTCTGGTGATGTCGAGCGCCATCCCGGAGGCGTTCGGGGACAAGGCGCTGGTGTTCGCACTGGCGTACCTCGCCATGCAGCTCGGCCGCACGGCGTTCACCGCGTTCGCGCTGGGCCGCGTCTGGCCGGAGAACGCGCTCGGCTTCGTGCGCATCTTCGTGTGGGAGGCGGTCGCGGGCGTCGGGTGGGTCGCCGGCGCGCTGGCCGACGAGCACGCACGCCTGTGGTGGTGGGTGGCGGCGGTCCTCGTCGAGTACGCCAGCATGCGGGCGATGTTCTGGGTGCCCGGCCTGGGGGCGTCGAGCGCGGCGATGTGGACGGTGCGCGGCGAGCACATGGCCGAGCGCGTCGGGCTGTTCGTCATCATCGCCCTGGGCGAGTCGATCATCGTCACCGGCAGCGCGTTCGCCGAGCTGCCCGTCACGTGGCTGAACGTGGCGTCGATGGGCGCGGCGTTCGTCAGCACGGTGCTGATGTGGCTGCTGTTCTTCGACCGCACCGAGCGCGCCGCCACCGAGCGGTTCGCCGCGCGCGACGAGCCCGGGATGGTCGCCCAGACCGCCTACACCTACGTGCCCGTGGTGTTCGTCTTCGGCATCGTGCTCACCGCGGTGGCCGACGAGCTCGTGCTGCTCTCCCCGCGCGAGCCGGAGCACGGCGCTTGGACCGCCGGCCTGGTGTGCGGCGCGGCCGCGGTGTACCTGCTGGGCAACGCGCTGTTCCGGCGCGCCACCGGAGGCCGCTGGTCGGCGCCGCACCTGCTGGGCGTGGTCGCGCTCGCCGCGCTGTTCGCGATCCGCGAGACGATGTCCCCGCTGACCCTCAACTGGGTCTCGAACGGAGTGCTGCTCGTGGTGATCCTCGGGGACGTGCTGGTCGCCCGGCGCGCGGGCGTGGAGGCAGGCCGGTGAGCGGAGGTCCCTTGACCCGCGAGTCGGTCCCGGTAGCGTCCCCTTCGTCGTACGCACGACGAAGGGGGCTTCCCGTGCCGTACCCCGCGTGGGGGGACCGCGCCCGACGAGCCGTCGGACGATGGCTCGCTCGCACGCCCGCCTACCTCGGTGTCGCCGCCGCGTGTGCCGTGTGCGCCCTGGTGGCGCTCGGCCTGGCCATCGTCACCGACCAGACGGCGCACCGGCTGTGGGGGTTGCTCGCCGCCGCCGGCTACCTCGCGGCGGGCGTCGCCGCGCTGCGCACCCGACGGCCGATCACCGGCGTCCGCGTCGCCGCCGCCGGCTCGGTGCTGCTGCCCACGGTCGTGCTCGTCGTCGCCGGCATCTCCCAGCCGGAGGTCGGTGTCGTCGAGCGCTCGGCCCGGCTGCTGGTCGAGACCGGCTCCCCGTACCTCGCCCATCCCGCCGCCACGTACGACGTCAACCCGTACCTGCCGCTGATGGCGCTGTTCGGGCTGCCCCGCCTGGTGATGCCGCACATCGGCCTGGGTGACCCGCGCTGGTGGTTCCTGCTCGTCTTCTGCCTCTGCTTCGTCGCGGCCGACCGTCTCGCGCGCCATGCCCAGGGCACCGAGGCGGTGCTGTGGGCGGTGATCGCCTGCCCCCTGCTGGCGTTGCACGCGTCGGTCGGCGGGCACGACCTGCCGGTCGTCGGGCTGCTCTGCCTGTCGCTCGCGCTCGCCGCGCGCGGCCGGATGTCCCAGGCCGGGCTGGCCCTCGGCGTGGCGTGCGCACTCAAGGCCTCGGCGTGGCCGGCGGTGGCGGTGATCGCCGCGCTGGTCGTCGCCCGCTGGGGCTGGCGGCACGTCGGCCGGTTCGCGCTCAACGCCGGTGCGGTCGTCGTCGGCACCGCGCTGCCGGTGCTCGTCGGGACCACCGGCATGGCGATGGTCGCCCAGGCCGCCGGCTTCCCGATGGCGGAGAGCGGCATCGACTCCCCCGCCGCCGCGCCGACACCCGGCGTGCTGCTGGCGCACGGCGGCCCGGCCGCGAAGGTCGCGGGCTACGCGCTCATGCTGCTGGTCGCGGGCGCGCTGGTGGCGTGGCTCGTCGTGCGCCCGCCGCGCACCCTCGCCCGGGCCGCGGGCTTCCTCGCCCTCGCGCTCGCGGCAGCCTCCCTGGTGCTCCCGACGAGCCGCGGCGGCTACCTGCTGTATCCGGTGGCGCTGCTGGTGCTCGCCCTGCGCGGGCGCCGACGGGTGCCCGGCCCGACGAGCGGGCGGCCGCTCTGGTCGACGACGCGCGCCGACCAGCTGGTCCCCGCGCTGCCGGCCGCCGCGCTGCGCCAGTAGCCCACGCAGAGTCGGGCGTCCTCTTTCACCACGTTGCTACAGGTCAACATTGTTGACACACAGCAACGTGCCGGCACGAGCTTCCGCGCATCGGCGCCGGGAACCCGGTGGTCGAGACGAGGCGCCGGCGCGGCACGGTGACGCAGATCCGTAGCCTGGGCCCGCCGCCCAGGCGAAGGTCGGCGCGAGCGCCGTCCGCCCGAGGCTGAGTTTCAGCGCAGGGGCGTGAGGGCGAGCATCGGCAGCACCTCGGCGACGCGGCGGCGGTCGTCGTCGGTCCCGCGGTAGGGGAAGCCGGCCAGTGCGGACAGGGTGCGGCGGAGCAGCGGGCACAGTGGCCCGTAGCGCCGCTCGTAGCGGGCGAGGACCATCGCCGCCTCGTCGGCCGGAACGTCGCGGAACCGGGCCCGGCGCCCGCCGCGGCCGAAGCTCACCCACACCGGGCCGCCTACCCGGACGTTGCGGTACCAGTCCGACGTCGGGCCGTAGCCCGCGATGACCACGGCCTCGCCGGTGGCGGCGTCGTAGCGCACCACCTCCACCACCGCGTGGTGCCGCGCACCGGTGCGCCGGCCGGTGTGGGTGAGGAGCAGGAAGCGGTGACCCAGCAGCCGGCCCAGGCCGTGCCGGTACAGCCACTGGGGCGCGGCGTAGACGCGCTTCAGCCAGGGAGGCGGCGGCGTCGGCATCCGGCGATGGTAGGCCGACCGAAGGGTCGTCGCACGATCCGCGACTGCGACTCGACGAAACAAGGACACGAGCGGAGACGGTGGGATTTGAACCCACGGTAGGGGTAACCCCCTACACGGCCTTAGCAGGGCCGCGCACTAGGCCACTATGCGACGTCTCCAAGACGC
>CAZFTZ010000248.1:0-4039 GCA_964521875.1 uncultured Cellulomonas sp.
CTGCTGGCCGTACGGTCGCTCGCCGTCGACCTCGGCGCGGTGCCCGTGACGATGGACGCCGCCGAGCACGACGCGGCGGTCGCCGCGGTGTCGCACCTGCCGCAGCTCGCGGCCAGCCTGGTGGCGGCCCGGCTGCGCGACCTCGACGAGACGGCGCTCGGCCTGGCCGGCCAGGGGCTGCGTGACGTGACCCGGATCGCGGCGAGCGACCCGGCGCTGTGGACCTCGATCCTCGCGGCGAACGCGCTGGCCGTGCGGTCGGTGCTGGTCGAGCTGCGCGACGACCTGGAGCGCGTGGTGGAGGCGCTGACGAACGCCGCGCTTGCCACCGGCCCGGAGGACGTCGCGCCCGGCGCACTGTCGGCGATCGCCGACGCCATCGCGGCCGGAAACGCCGGCCAGTCGCGGATCCCGGGCAAGCACGGCGGCGCGCACCGCTCGTACGCGGTGGTGACGGTGCTGGTGCCCGACACCCCCGGCGAGCTGGCGCGGCTGCTCACGGACGTCGGCGACGCCGGGGTCAACCTCGAGGACCTGCAGCTGGACCACGCCGCCGGCCGGCCGGTGGGCATGGCGGCGATCTCGGTGGTGCCGTCCCAGGAGGCACACCTGGTCGAGGAGCTGACGACGCGCGGCTGGCGGCTGGTCCGGTGAGCCTGGTCGTCGCGATCGACGGGCCGTCCGGGTCCGGCAAGTCGTCCGTGTCGCGCGCGGTGGCCCGACGACTGGGGCTCGCCTACCTCGACACCGGGGCGATGTACCGCGCGGCGACCTGGTGGTGCCTGTCCGAGGGTGTCGACCTGGCGGACGCGGCGGCGGTGGCCGACGAGGTGCGCCGGCTGCCGCTCGTCATGACGCTGGACCCTGTGACGCCGGGGGTGCACGTCGGGGGCGTGGACGTCGCCGGGCCGATCCGCGAGACCTGGGTGTCCGAGCAGGTCAGCGCGCTCTCGACGAACCTCGCCGTGCGGGCCGAGCTGGTCGCCCGGCAGCGGGCGCTGGTCGCGGCCGAGCGCACCGGCGGCTTCTCCGGGGGCCGCGGCGTGGTGGCGGAGGGCCGCGACATCACCACCGTCGTCGCTCCGGCCGCCGAGGTGCGAGTGCTGCTCACCGCGAACGCGTCGGCCCGGTTGGCTCGTCGGGCGCTCGAGGTCCACGGCGCGGCCGACGAGGCCGCGGTCGCGGCGACCCGCGACCAGGTGCTCCGCCGCGACGCGCGCGACTCCACCGTGGTGGAGTTCCAGCGGCCGGCCGACGGCGTGGAGCTGGTGGACTCGTCGGACCTCGACCTCGAGCAGACCGTCACGGCGGTGCTGGCGGTCGTCGCGCGGGTGACGGGCCGGCAGGCGTGACGGCCGAGCGGCCCGCCGGCTGGGTGCCGTCGCCCGCCGGTCCGGCTTGGGCCCGCTGGGTAGGCCGGTTCCTCGGCCGCGTGGTGTGGAACACGCAGGTCGTCGGGCGCGAACGCGTGCCCGACGACGGACCGGTGGTGATCGCCGCCAACCATGTGACGCTCATCGACGGCCCGCTGCTCATCGGCATCGCGCCCCGGCCGCTGCACATCATCACCAAGCAAGAGCTCTTCCAGGGTCCGGTCGGCACCGTGCTGACGTGGGCCGGGCAGATCCCGGTCGACCGGGCGCACGGTCGCGGGGCGCTGCAGTCCGCGCTCGGGGTGCTGCGCCGTGGCGGGGCGGTGGGCATCTTCCCCGAGGGCAACCGCGGGCGCGGAGCGGTGGAGGGCGTGCGGGCCGGGGCCGCGTGGCTCGCCGTGCACGGCGACGCGCCCCTCGTCCCGGCCGCGATCCTCGGCACGCGCCTGACGGGGGAGTCGCTCGGCCACATCCCCGGCCTGCGGCGCCGTCTCTACGTCGAGCTCGGCGAGCCGATCCGCCCCGCGACCGGCGGCCCGGCGCGCGAGCGCATCGGCGCCACCAGCGACGCCCTGCGCGACGCGATGGCCGCGCTGGTCGGGGCGGCGCAGCGGCACAGCGGGATCTCGCTGCCGGCCGACGACCCGCGCCGGCCTGCCTGATCCCGCCTGCGTGACCCGCTCGGGTGCTCCGGCCGCGGGAGGTGTCCCTCGCTGCGGTCAGTCGGTGAGCGGGTCCGGCAGCCCGACGGCGGTCGGCTGCTCGGCGAGCGGCGTGACCGTTCGTCCGCCGCTCGGCGGTGCCGGCGCGCCGACCTCGGCGGCCGGATCCTGTCGTGCGGCGGCAGCCGGGCGAGGCCCAGGCAGCCGCACGGTCTTCAGCCGCTCCGACCACCGCATCGCGGGCGCCTCGACCCATCGGCGCATCAGGTGTGCGAGCCCGACGGCGAGCCCCCCGGTGACGACGATCGCGGCGAGTGCGCCCGGCAGGCTGGACCCGGTCGCCTTGTAGGCCGCCCCCATGACGACGTCGATGAGCGGCAGATGGACCAGGTACAGCGAGTAGGAGATCCCGCCCAGATAGAGCAGCAGTCGTGAGGGGCTGCGGTCCATCAGCCCGCGCCGTGCGAGGACGAAGATCACCAGCGCCGTCGCCCATGCGAAGGGCTCGCCGAACCACGGGTCGCCGACGCCCGCCAGGTGCTCGCCCACCGCCCAGGCACCGACCACGGCGAGCGCGGCGGCGCCCCACCACACCGGGACGCGACCGGGGGTCGACCAGTAGACGACCGACCCGAGGCAGAACATCCACCAGGAGCCGACGAACCAAGGGCCGGCGTCCACGTGCAGGAAAGGCAGCGCGAGGGACACCAGGCCCGTGGCGACGAGCGCGCCGCGGACCAGGCGCTGCCGTCGCGCCTCGTCGTCCGCGACGCCGGCACGGACCAGCCGGCCGGCGGCCACCATCGCCAGCACGACGAACAGGTAGAACTGCACCTCGTAGCACAGCGTCCAGGCGACCGCCAGGACGGATGCGCTGTGCGTGAAGCCCTGCAGGTAGAACATGTTCGCCACCACGTCGCCGGGACCGTAGCTCTGGTAGTCCAGCCCCGGGACCAGCCGCTCCGCCAGCGTCTTCGCCAGGACGAGTGCGATCGCGACGTAGTACGGCGGGTCGAGTCGCACCTGGCGGCGCACCGAGAAGCGGATCGCGTCCTGCGGCCGGTAGCCGAGGTTCCGCGTGGTGTGGGCGATGACGAAGCCGGAGATGACGAAGAAGATCGCCACGCCGCTGCGCAGGTACTCGACGGGGTCGAGGACGACCGCGGGAACCGCGCCTCGCAGCACGTCGGCCTGGGCCGAGCTGGCGACGAGGTGGAAGACGAGCACGCTGACGGCCGCCACGCCGCGCAGGCCGTCGACGGGAAGGAACCGCCCTGTCGCACCGCGCACGTCGCCTCCCCGCACGCTGCCGTCGGCCTCCGAGCGACTGCGGCCTCCGACGCTACGTGACACCTGCCTCGATCGGGAGTCCCGCCGTGGGTGAACCCGGACGGCGTCGCACGTGACGTCGGGGACAATGGGCGGATGAGTTCCGCCGAGTTCCCAGGTTTCGTCGCGCCCGACGACGGTACGGCCGCGCCCGACGAGGCCACGGTCGTGCCTGACGACGGCACGACCGCCGCCGAGGAGGCGCGGGAGCGGGCGCTGCGCGCCGGGCTGGCGGAGTACGAGCTGGACGAGGAGGACCTGTTCCTCCTCGACGGGACCGACGAGGAGGCCGATGCCGGTCGGGGCGGGCGCGCACTGCCCGTGCTGGCGATCGTCGGCCGCCCGAACGTCGGCAAGTCGACGCTCGTCAACCGGATCCTCGGCCGGCGCGAGGCCGTGGTGCTCGACCCCCCGGGCGTGACCCGGGACCGCGTCCGGTACCCCCCCGAGTGGTCAGGCACGGACTTCACCGTCGTCGACACCGGCGGCTGGGAGGTCGACGTCGCCGGCATCGACGCCCGTGTCGCCGAGCAGGCCGAGGTGGCGGTCGCCGAGGCCGACGCCGTGCTGTTCGTCGTCGACGCGACCGTCGGGATCACCGACACCGACGAGCAGGTGGTGCGGCTGCTGCGCCGCGCCGGCAAGCCCGTGGTGCTCGCGGCGAACAAGGTCGAC
>CAZFTZ010000249.1:0-4944 GCA_964521875.1 uncultured Cellulomonas sp.
CCGACCGCCGCCAGTCCCGCGGCCTGCGGTGACGCCATCAGGCGACGCAGCACGTCGAGCAGCGGCGCGCCCGCCACCTGCTCGAACGGCGCGCCGAGCGTCTGCCCGTGGTCGGACAGCACGACGACCTGGTACTCCCGCGGCGCCCACGGCAGCATGCGCTCCAGCGTGCCGAGCACGCCGTCCAGGCCCTCCAGGGCGCGCAGCGACTCGGGCCTCGTCGGGCCGGCGTGGTGCGCGATCTCGTCGTAGTCGACGAACGTGGCGTAGACCACCGGCGCGCCCTGCTCCAGCGCCCCGGCGACCATCGAGGTCGACAGGTCGCGCAGTGCGACGTTCGTCAGCCCGCGCGCCGGGACGTACCAGCCGCCGCGGCGCACCCGCGGCTCGACGCCGTGCTCGCGCTGCCGCCGCGCCTGGTACAGCTCCTTGAGCATCTCCCCGACCGTGAGCGCCGTGACGCGCACCCCCACCGACGGGTCGGCGAGGAACCGCCGGTACCCGGCGCTGGGGCCGACGTCGCGCGGCCCGCGGGACACGACGAGGTACCAGGAGTCCGCGCCGCCGGTGAACATCGTCGAGACCGCGACGCCGCCGGCCAGCAGGCCCGGCTCGCTGGCGACGCGCCGCTCGACGAGCGCGGTGTCCGCCGGCCGGTTGGTGACGACGAGCCGGCCCAGCTCCCGGTCCCACCAGCGAAACCCGGGCACGCCCGACGAGTCGCCGTACAGCAGCCCGGCTTGGCTGGCGGGCGTCGTCGCGGGCAGCCGCACCCACCACGGCTCGACGACGTGCGAGCCGGTGCGCAGCCAGCGGTCCATCGTCGGCACCAGGCCTGCGGCGCGCGCCTGGTGGAGCACCTGCGGGGACACCCCGTCCAGCTGCACGACGAGCATCCCCGGCGGGCGGCCCGGGACGCCGGCTCTCCTGCCGGCGGCGAGCGCCCGACGACGAGCACGCCGCACCGCCGCGTCGACGACGTAGGCGTTCCCAGGCGCCGCCCACACCCAGCGAGCCACCGCGCGGCCCACCCCGACCGCCGCCGCGAGCCCGAGCGCCGTCGTCAGCCACGACCGCGCCCGGCGAGCGAGTGTCACGCTCCCGCGCGGCGCGGCGGGGCCTGACGGCGCGGGGTGACGCCCCAGCGCCGGGAGTCCGGGATCTCCAGCTCGTCGCACAGCGCGTGCCAGACGTCGCGAGGGTCCTCGTTCTCGGCGAGCGCGACCTCGGCCGTGCGGTCGCCGAGCGCACCCAGCCGCAGCGAGCCCGCGAGGACGCGGCCGTGGGCGCGCCCCAGCACCTCGTCGACCAGGGACCAGAACTCGCTGTACCGCACGGCCCCAGCCTGCCACCCGTCGCCCGCCCCACTCACCCTGACCCGGTTCCCTGTGCTTCTTGGGGTGATCCACCCCGGGAACGGCAGGAAAGCGGGGTGGGTGTGAGTGTTGGTGGGGGCGGGGAGGATGGGTGGGTGGTTCTCGACCGGTTCTCCGAGCCTGCCCGCGCCTGGTTCACGGGTGCGTTCGACGAGCCCACGGCGGCGCAGCGCGGCGCGTGGGACGCGATCGCCGGCGGGGACCACGCGCTCGTCGTCGCGCCCACCGGGAGCGGCAAGACGCTGGCGGCGTTCCTCTGGGCGCTCGACGGGCTGCTCTCGTCGCCGCCGCCCGGCGACCCGCTGGAGCGGTGCCGGGTGCTCTACGTCTCCCCGCTCAAGGCACTGGCGGTCGACGTCGAGCGCAACCTGCGCTCGCCGCTCGTCGGCATCCGGCAGGCGGCGCAGCGGCTGGGGCGGGCGCTGCCGCCGGTCGAGCTGGGGATGCGCACCGGCGACACCCCGCCGGAGGAGCGGCGGGCGTTCGGGAAGAAGCCGCCGGACATCCTCATCACCACGCCGGAGTCGCTGTACCTGGTGCTGACCTCCGGCGCGAGGGTGGGGCTGGCGGGCGTGCGCACCGTGATCCTCGACGAGATCCACGCGGTGGCCGGCACGAAGCGCGGCGCGCACCTGGCGCTGTCGCTGGAGCGGCTCGACGCGCTGCTGGACCGGCCGGGCGGGCCGGGGCCGGCGCAGCGGGTCGGGCTGTCGGCGACGGTGCGGCCGGTGGATGCCGTCGCCGGGTTCCTCGGCGGGGCGAGGGCGCTCGACGACGGCGGGCGACGGGTGGTCGTCGTGCAGCCGCCGGCGGACAAGCGGATCGAGGTCGACGTCGTCGTCCCGGTGCCGGACCTCACCGAACCCGGGGCCGTCGGGAGGGAGACGGACGACGAGCTGACGGCCGCCAGGCCGTCGGTGTGGCCGCACGTCGAGGAGCGGGTGGTCGACCTGGTCGCGGCACACCGGTCGACGCTCGTGTTCACGAACGCGCGGCGCGGCGCGGAACGGCTGACCTCGCGGATCAACGAGGTGTGGGCGGAGCGGAACGGCGAGGAGCCGCCTGACCCGGGTGCGGCACAGCCCGCCGCGGCCCCGGGGCAGTCCGGGACGTCGTCGGGGGTCGACACCCGGCACGCCGCGGGCATCCTCGCCCGCGCCCACCACGGCTCGATGAGCCGGGCGGAGCGCACCCGCACCGAGTCCGAGCTCAAGGCGGGCCTGCTGCCCGCCGTGGTCGCCACGAGTTCGCTGGAGCTCGGCATCGACATGGGCGCGGTCGACCTCGTCGTGCAGGTCGGGGCGCCGCCGTCGGTCGCCAGCGGGCTGCAGCGGATCGGGCGGGCCGGCCACCAGGTGGGCGCGACCAGCCACGGCGTGGTGTTCCCGACGTTCCGCGGTGAGCTGGTGCCGGCAGCCGTGACGGCGCAGCGGATGCGCGAGGGCGCGCTGGAGGCGCTCGTCGTGCCGGCCAATCCCCTCGACGTGCTGGCGCAGCAGATCGTCGCGATGGTCGCGGTCGAGGACTGGTCGGTCCCGGACCTGGCGCGCGTGGTGCGCCGGGCGGCTCCGTACGCGGCGCTGGGCGACGTGACGCTGCACGCGGTGCTCGACATGCTCGCCGGCCGGTACCCGAGCGAGGACTTCGGCGAGCTGCGTCCGCGCCTGGTCTGGGACCGGGTGCGCGACACGCTGACCGGCCGCCCGGGGGCGCTGCGGCTGGCAGTCACCTCCGGCGGCACGATCCCGGACCGCGGGCTGTACGGCGTGTTCCTCGCCGACGGGTCCGACGAGGCCGGCGTGCCCGTCGACCCCGAGCGCAGCGGCGGGCGGCTGCGCGGCGGCAAGCGGGTCGGCGAGCTGGACGAGGAGATGGTGTACGAGTCGCGCGTCGGCGACACGTTCACGCTCGGCTCCTCGACCTGGCGGATCCGGGAGATCACGCCGGACCGGGTGATCGTCACGCCGGCCCCTGGGCTGCCCGGGCGGCTGCCGTTCTGGAAGGGCGACGCGCCGGGCCGTCCCGCCGAGCTGGGCCGGGCGATGGGTGGCTGGGTCCGCGAGCTGATGGGCCTGCCCGAGCCGGCGGCGCGCGAGCGCGTCCGGGCGACCGGGCTCGACGAGTGGGCGACCGACAACCTGCTCGCCTACCTGCGCGAGCAGCGCGAGGCGACCGGCGAGGTGCCGACCGACACCGTGCTGGTGCTGGAACGGTTCCGCGACGAGCTGGGCGACTGGCGCGTCGTGCTCCACTCCCCCTACGGCGCGCGCGTCCACGCGACGTGGGCGGTCGTCCTCGGCGCCCGGCTGCGCGACCGGTACGGCGTCGACGCCGCGGTGATGCACGCGGACGACGGCATCGTGCTGCGCCTGCCGGACATGCTGGACTCCGCGCTCGACGACCCGCTCGACCGGCCCGCCGGCGGCGACGGGCCACGCATCGACGCCACGGACCTGCTGGTGGGCCCGGATGCGGTGGTCGACGAGGTGCGCACCGAGCTCGGCTCGTCGGCGATGTTCGCGACGCGGTTCCGGGAGGCCGCCGGCCGGGCGCTGCTGCTGCCGCGCCGCCGGCCGGACCGGCGCCAGCCGCTGTGGCAGCAGCGGCAGCGTGCTGCGCAGCTGCTGTCCGTCGCGTCGGCCTACCCCGACTTCCCGATCCTGCTCGAGGCGGCGCGCGAGTGCCTGCAGGACGACTTCGACACCGCCGCCCTCGGCGGCCTGATGCGGGACGTCGCGGCAGGCCGCGTGCGGATCGTCGACGTGACGACGCAGCACCCGTCGCCGTTCGCTGCCTCGCTGCTGTTCGGGTACACCGCGCAGTTCCTCTACGACGGCGACGCGCCACTCGCCGAGCGGCGGGCGGCGGCGCTCAGCCTCGACCCGACACTGCTCGCCGAGCTGCTGGGGCAGGGCGGCCAGTCGCAGCTCGCGGACCTGCTCGACCCGCGGGCCGTGGAACGGACCGAGGCGGAGCTGGCCGGGCTGGCACCGGACCGGCGGGCGACCTCGCTGGAAGGCCTCGCCGACGTGCTGCGCCGTCAGGGACCACTGCCGGTCGCCGAGCTCGAGGCGCGGGTGGCCGACGAGCAGCGCGGCGAGACGATGGCGTGGCTCGGACAGCTCGAACGGTCGCGGCGTGCCATCCGCGTCCGGATCGGCGGTCTGCCGGCCGACCGCGCCGAGCAGTGGGCGGCGGCCGAGGATGCCGGGCGGCTGCGCGACGCGCTCGGGGTGGCGCTGCCGGTCGGCGTGCCGGAGGCGTTCACCGAGGTGCTGCCCGACCCGCTGGGCGACCTCGTCCGCCGCCACGCGCGGACGCACGGGCCGTTTCCGGCGGCGGCGGTCGCGGCGCGGTTCGGGCTGGGCGTCGCGGTCGTCGCCGAGGCGCTGGCACGGCTCGTCGGGCGCGGGGTGCTGGTGCAGGGGCGGCTGCGGCCGGACGTGCTGGGCGGCACCGGCGACGAGTTCTGCGATGCCGACGTGCTGCGGATGCTCCGGCGCCGCTCGCTCGCCGCGCTGCGCGCCGAGGTCGAGCCGGTGCCGCCGCAGGCGCTCGGCGTGTTCCT
>CAZFTZ010000250.1:0-3789 GCA_964521875.1 uncultured Cellulomonas sp.
ACCGAGATCGGGCGGATCCAGTCGCTCGTCGCCGGGGTGGAGCACCTCGAGACCCCGCTGACGCGACAGCTCGCGCGGCTCGGCAAGCAGCTGTCCTGGACCATCCTCGCGATGGCGGCGCTGATGCTCGTCGTCGGCCGCCTGGTGCACTCCTTCGCGCTCGACGAGCTGGTGTCCGCGGCGATCGGCTTCGCCGTCGCCGCCGTCCCCGAGGGACTGCCGGCGCTCGTCACCATCACGCTGGCGCTCGGCGTCCAGCAGATGGCCGGGCGCAACGCGATCACCCGGCGGCTGACCGCCGTCGAGGGGCTTGGCTCGGTGACGACGATCTGCTCGGACAAGACCGGCACCCTCACCATGAACGAGATGACCGCGAGCACCGTGGTCACCGGCGACGCGACGTACACCGCCGAGGGCGCGGGCTACGAGCCGCGGGGCGCGCTGCTGCTCGACGGCTCCCCGGTCGTACCGGCCGGGCGCGACGACCTCGCGGCGCTGCTGCTGGCGGCCGCCGCCTGCGCCGACGCCCGCCTGGTCGAGGCCGACGGCCGGTGGACCGTCGTCGGGCAGCCGACGGAGGGGGCGCTGGTGGCCCTGGCCCGCAAGGCCGGTGTCGACGCCGCCGGGGTGACGCGGCTCGCCCAGGTGCCGTTCGAGTCGTCGACGAAGTTCTCCGCGACGCTGGACGAGATCGCCGGGGAGCGCTCGGTGCACGTCGTCGGCGCGCCCGACCGGCTGCTCGACCGGTCCACGACGCAGCTGCGCGCGGGCGCCGCCGAGCCGGTCGACCGCGCCCGGTGGGAGACCGTGATCGACGAGCTCGGTGGTCAGGGGCTGCGCACGCTGGCCGCCGCACGCCGCCGCGCCGGCGGTGAGGAGGCGCTGAGCGTCGAGTCCGTGGGCGGCGAGCTGGAGCTGCTCGGCGTGGTCGGGATCGTCGACCCGCCGCGACCCGAGGCCGTCACCGCGATCGCGGACTGCCACCGTGCCGGCATCCACGTGAAGATGATCACCGGCGACCACGCCGGCACCGCCTCCGCGATCGCACGAGAGCTCGGGATCGTCGGGCCGGACGGCACGCGCGTGCTCACCGGGGCCGACCTCGAGGCGATGACCCAGGAGGACCTGCGCCGGCACGTCGAGGAGGTCGCCGTCTTCGCACGCACCTCCCCCGAGCACAAGATCCGCATCGTCCGGGCGCTGCAGTCGCACGGCCAGGTGGTCGCCATGACCGGCGACGGCGTCAACGACGCGCCGGCGCTGACGCGCGCGGACGTCGGCGTCGCGATGGGCATCAAGGGCACCGAGGCGACCAAGGAGGCCGCCGACATCGTGCTGGCCGACGACAACTTCGCGACCATCGAGCGGGCGGTCGAAGAGGGCCGCCGGATCTACGACAACATCCGCAAGTCCGTCGTCTTCCTGCTGCCGACGAACGGCGCGCAGTCGCTGGTGATCCTCGTCGCCGTGCTGGCCGGCCTCGCGCTGCCGCTCCAGCCGGTGCAGATCCTCTGGGTCAACCTCGTCACCGCGGTCACACTCTCGCTCGCGCTGGCCGGCGAGCCCGCCGAGCCGGACGTGATGTCGCGACCACCGCGCTCGCCGCGCTCGCACGTCATCACGCCGCGCGTGCTCGCGATCGTCGCGGTGGCCTCTCTGCTCATCGGCGGGGCGACGCTCGCGGTGTTCCTCGTCGAGGACCGGTCGGGCGCCGGTACCGGCCGGGCGCAGACCACGGCCGTCACCGTGCTGGCCCTGGCGCAGCTGACCTACCTGTTCAGCTGCCGATTCCTCGGCTCGACGAGCCTGACGCCCCGGGTGCTGCGGGGCAACCGGCTCGTCTGGGTCGCGTGCGGCGCGCTCGTCGTGCTCCAGCTCGTGTTCGTCTACGCACCGTTCATGCACACCTGGTTCGGCTCCGCGCCGCTGCGGGCGAGCGACTGGGGACTGGCGGTGGCCGGCGCGGTGCTCGTCTTCCTGCTCACCGAGGCCGCCAAGGCGGTGCAGCGCGCCACGGCGCGCATCTCGCCGTCCACCTGACGCGGAGCTGCAGGTCATCCATGTGACGGCTGTCACACCCGTGGGCCGTTGGTCACGCCTGGATCACGAGACCCCCTCATAGCGTGAACCCGACAGCAAGGTTGCTTTCACCCCCGGGATCGGAACCGTGATTACTCAGATCGCGTCGCTCTCCAGCCTCGTCCCCCAGTCCTCCGGCGATTCCTCGGGCGGTGAGGCGAACCTCGTCCTCCCCGACCTGTCGGTCGTCAACGTCGTCGGCGGCACCTCCGGCCGCCTCCTGCTCGTCATCGGCCTCGTGCTGTGCGTGCTGGGCCTCGGCTTCGGCGTCATGGTGTTCACGCAGCTGCGCAGGCTGCCGGTGCACAGCTCGATGAAGGAGATCTCCGAGCTCATCTACGCCACCTGCAAGGCGTACCTCACGCAGCAGGGCAAGTTCCTGCTGACGCTGTGGGTGTTCATCGCCGCGGTGATCGTCGTCTACTACAAGGCGCTCGAGCACTTCAGCTGGGGCCGCGTGGCGATCATCATCGCGTTCAGCCTGCTCGGCATGGCCGGCTCGTACGGTGTCGCGTGGTTCGGGATGCGCGTCAACACGTTCGCCAACTCGCGCACCGCGCACGCGTCGCTCGCAGGCGACCCGGTGCCGGTGCACCGCATCCCCATGAAGTCCGGCATGTCCGTCGGCATGGTGCTGATCAGCACCGAGCTGCTGATGATGCTGGTCATCCTGCTCTTCCTGCCGGCCGACATCGCCGGCGCCTGCTTCATCGGGTTCGCGATCGGCGAGTCGCTCGGCGCGGCGACGCTGCGCATCGCCGGCGGCATCTTCACCAAGATCGCGGACGTCGGCTCGGACCTGATGAAGATCGTCTTCAAGATCAAGGAGGACGACGCCCGCAACCCCGGCGTGATCGCCGACTGCACGGGCGACAACGCGGGCGACTCGGTCGGCCCGTCCGCCGACGGGTTCGAGACCTACGGCGTCACCGGCGTCGCGCTCATCACGTTCATCCTGCTGGGCGTCACCGACACCTCGCTCCAGGCGACGCTGCTGGTCTGGATCTTCGCGGTGCGCGCCGTGATGCTCGTCGCCTCGGCGCTGTCCTACCTCATCAACGACGCGATCGTCCGGGCGCGGTACGCCCACGCGACGCGGATGAACTTCGAGGCGCCGCTCACCCAGCTCGTCTGGCTCACCAGCGGCGTGTCCATCGTCCTGACGTTCGTCACCACCTGGTACGTCCTCGGCGACCTCACCGGCGACGCGGCGGGCGCGTGGTGGAAGTTCGCCATCATCATCAGCTGCGGCACCCTGGCCGGCGCGATCATCCCCGAGCTGGTCAAGGTGTTCACGTCGACCAAGAGCAAGCACGTCCGCGAGGTGGTCAAGTCCTCTCGCGAGGGCGGCGCGTCGCTCAACATCCTGTCCGGCCTGGTCGCCGGCAACTTCTCCGGCTACTGGCTGGGCATGGTGATCGTCGCGCTGATGGGCGGCGCGTTCCTCATCAGCGAGCAGGGGCTCGACGCGCTGATGGCGGCACCGGCGGTGTTCGCGTTCGGCCTGGTGGCGTTCGGCTTCCTCGGCATGGGTCCGGTGACCATCGCGGTCGACTCGTACGGTCCGGTGACGGACAACGCGCAGAGCGTCTACGAGCTGTCCCTGGTCGAAGAGGTCGAGGGCATCGACGACGAGCTGAAGCGTGACTTCGGCATCGACGTCAAGTGGGACGCCGCCAAGCAGATGCTCGAGGAGAACGACGGCGCCGG
>CAZFTZ010000251.1:0-2511 GCA_964521875.1 uncultured Cellulomonas sp.
GGCGGGCCTGAAGGCGAGTGAGTGGCACACGGTCCGGCACGGGATGGTGCGCAAGGGCCTGCTGCCTGCCGGTGGTAGCCGCCGAGCACCGAAGAAGCCGTCGCGACAGAAGCGCTCGAGATTTATTCCCGTGCGTGTGCAGGCGGCCGGTCGCGAGGAGATTGCCGGCACGGCCTGTCGGTTACGCCATGCCTCGGGCTGGGTGATCGAGTGTGCAGCCTTGCCCGAGCTTCAATGGCTGAAGGGACTGATCGGGGGAGCACAGCCATGATGCGACCGGTCGGGGAAGTCCAGATCTATCTGCACCGGGCGCCGATCGACATGCGCCGCGGCCGCAACGGCCTGGCCGCGCTCGCGCAGGACGTGATGAAGCTCGATCCGTTCTCGGGAGCACTGTTCATCTATGTCGGGCGACGCTACGACGCGCTGAAGATCTTCTACTGGGAGAAGAACGGCTGGGCCGTGTGGCACAAGAAGATCGAAGGCAAGGACCGGTATCACTGGCCCCGACTGATGCAGGAAGAGGTGGTGAGCTTGAGCACCGAGCAGCTCAACTGGCTGCTCGACGGATACGATGTGTGGACCCAGCCGCATCAGATGCTGCGCTTCGCGCACGTCAGTTGAGCGCTCGGGTTGAAATGAGCGGCGGGCACGGTAGAGTACCTGCGTGCCCGCCCCCTTCGATCCCGCCCGTAAATTACTGGATAAAACCGCCGAGCTGAGCGCGCGACTGCAGCTGGCGGAACGTCTTGCCGCCGAACGCGCGGCGGAGAACGAGAAGCTGCGGCAGGAAAACCAGCAGCTGAAAGCGCAAGCCACACACTACTGCGAACGGAGCGTGCTGCTGGAGGAGGAACTGCGCTGGTTGAAGGCGCACTACTTCGGCGCCTCCTCGCAGAAGAGCGATGCGCTCACCAGCGCCGATCAGGGGCTACTGTTCAACGAAGCCGAGGTCCTGGCGGCGGTCGAGGCGGCCGAACAGGCCCATCGAGCGCGTACCACGAAGATCGGCGCGCACGAGCGCCAGCATAGCGGGGGACGCAAGGCGATCCCGGAGCATTTTCCCCGCGTCCGCATCGAGCACGATCTGCCCGAGGCGCAGAAGCTGTGCACCTGCTGTTCCACTGCGCATCCGCTGACACGCATGGGGCATGAGGTACGCGAGTGCTATCGCTTCGAGCCGCCGAAGATCAGCGTCGAGCAGCACATCCGCTGGACGTATGTGTGCGAGGAGCGCCATGAGAACCCGGTGACGGCGCCCGCGCCGCCGGTGATCCTGCCCAAATCGATGGCGAGCCCCTCGCTGCTGGCGCATCTGATCACGAGCAAGTTCGTCGATGGGCTGCCGCTGTATCGGGTGAGCCGGCAGCTGGAACGCTCCGGGATGAATCTGAGCCCCGGCACGGCCGGCACCTGGGTGAACGTCATCGGCGCACAGAAGGTGCCGCCGCTGATCACGCTGATGAATGAAGAGCTGCTGCTCAGCCCCTATGTCCACATGGATGAGACGTACCTGCAGGTACTCCGCAGCGACAAGGCGCCGAGCTCGGATCACTTCATGGTGGTGCGCGCGGCAGGACCTCCCAGCCGACGCATCATCCTCTACAACTACATCCCTTCGCGTACGACCGCGGCGTTGAAGCAGTTGCTGATCGGGCCGCAGGGCCCTTACAGCGGCAAGCTGATCACCGACGGGCTGGAGCGCTACGACGAGATCTGCGGGGAGCTGAAGCTGCTGCATTTTGGCTGCTGGCAGCATTGCCGACAGTACTACTTCAAGGCGCGCAAGGTGAGCCAGCTACCGAGCAGCCGTACGCTGGCGAATGCGGCCATGGAAGACTACATCCGCTGGATCTTCGCCGTGGAGGACGAGATCCAGCGGCTGCGAGCCGAGTACGAACGGCGCGGCGAAGTGTTGCCGATGGACCGGGTGTTCGAGCTGCGTCAGGGCAAGGCGAAGCCGGTCCTGGAGCAGTTCAGATCATGGGTCGAGGACCTGCTGCCCGGTACCCCACCCAAGAGCGCCCTGGGTCAGGCCCTCTCGTACACGCGGAATCAGTGGGACAAGCTCTCACGCTATCTCGAGCATCCCGAGATGCCCGCGCATAACAACTACGCCGAGCAGCAGATCAAGCAGTTCGCCGTCGGTCGCAAGGCCTGGCTCTTCAATCACGACAAGCTCGGTGCGCAAGCCAGCGCGAACCTCTTCTCCCTGGTGATGACGGCCCGCGTCAATGACGTCGAGCCCTTCGCTTACCTCACGCACCTGTTCGAGCATCTGCCGCTGGCCACGACCGTGGAAGCGCTCGAAGCCTTGTTGCCGTGGAATGCGAAGCCGGTGCTGGCTGAACGCGCGAACAAATCGTAGACCGGCGAGCCGTCGCCTTGCCGTAACTCCCCGTCACGTGAAATCTCTCCGCGGCCAACGCCGGCCGAGCGGCTCGCGTCGGACTACGTGCTTGCCGGAGTGCTTACGAATGTGCTGAATCACGCGCGGTAGTCAATTGCGCA
>CAZFTZ010000252.1:0-7514 GCA_964521875.1 uncultured Cellulomonas sp.
CACCGCGAGGATCGGCACCCACACCGGCGAGGCGGACACCCGGGTCGCCGCCGCGGCCGGCGTGATGAGCAGGGAGAGCACCAGCAGCGCGCCGACCACCTGCACCGCCATCGCCACCGCCAGCCCCAGCAGCAGCATGAACACCAGCGACAGCGCCCTCGTCGGCACCCCGCGCGCGGCGGCGACGTCCGGGTCGACGCTCGCGAAGGTCAGCGGTCGCCAGACGACCAGCAGGCCGCCGACGACGACCACGGTGATGAGCGCCATCGCACCCACCCGCGCGTCGTCGACCGCGACGATCTGGCCGGTGAGCAGCCCGAACTTGTTCGCGGCCCGCCCCGGGTAGAGCGCGAGCGCCAGCACGCCCAGGCCGAGGCCGAACGGCATCAGCACCCAGATGATCGAGTTCCGGTCCCGCGCCCGTGACCCGAGCACGCCGATGAGCAGGGCGGCGGCGAGCGACCCGGCCACCGCGCCGACGGTGACGTCCGCCGCGAACAGCAGCGCCGCCGACGCCCCCGCGAACGAGAGCTCGCTCACGCCGTGCACCGCGAACGCCAGGTCACGCTGCATGACGAAGACACCGACCAGGCCGCCGACGAGCGCGAGCAGCGCACCGGCCAGCAGGGAGTTGCGCACCAGCGGCAGCAGCTCGCCGTAGCCGGAGAAGTCGACGAGGTGCTGCCACCACGGCACGTCCGCCACGAGCATCACTCGTCCTCCTTCTCGACGTGGTGGGTGTGCCCGTCGTCGCCGACGATCAGCACCCGCCCCTGGGCGCGTACCACGTCGATCGGCACGCCGTACAGGGCGGTGAGCTGCTCCGAGGTGAGCACCTCGTCGGGCGTCCCGACGGCGTGCCCGGCGGGGGCGAGGTAGAGCACCCGGTCCGTGTACGGCAGCACCGGGTTGACCTCGTGCGTGACGAACAGCACCGCGGCGCCGGTCGCCCGCCGGGTGGCGTCGATGAGGGCGGTGACCTCGTGCTGGCGGCGGATGTCGAGGGAGAGCAGCGGCTCGTCGCACAGCAGCACCGACGGGTTCGAGGCGAGCGCCTGGGCGATACGGACGCGCTGCTGCTCGCCGCCCGAGAGCATGCCCACCGGCACGTCGGCGTACTCGCTCGCACCGACCGCGGCGAGCAGCTCGTCGACCCGGGCGCGACGGTCGTGGCGGCCGGGACCCCAGCGGTCGCCGTCGACGCCGAGCCGCACCAGGTCGCGGGCCCGCACCGGCGGCGCCGGGTCGACGATCCGCAGCTGCGGCACGTACCCGACGATGCGGCTGCCCCGCCGCGGCGGGTGCCCCATCACCGCGATCCGGCCGGCGCTCAGCGGCACCTGCCCCAGCACGGCGCGCAGCAGGGTCGTCTTGCCCGAGCCGTTGGGGCCCAGCACGGTGACGAACTCCCCCGGAGCCACCGCCAGGTCGAGACCCGACCACACGGTCCGCTCGCCGAAGGACAGCCCCGCGCCGACGAGCTCGAGAACGGGTCTCACTCGGCGACGGCTTCCTGGAGCGCGGTGACGGTGCGCTGCATCCACTCGACGTACCCGATGCCGGCCGGCAGCGTCTCGGTCACCGGCACCACCGCGATGCCCGCCTGCTTCGCGGCGGCGAGCACCTTCTGCGTCTGCGGGCCGGTGGTCTGCTCGTTGTAGACGAGGGCCCGCACCTTGTGGCTGGTGAACAGGGCGAGCGTCTCGGCGAGCACCGCCGGCGGGACGTCGGTCTCCTCCTCGATCGCCTCCGAGAACTCCGCCGGGGTCCGGTTCTCCAACCCGGCCTCGTCGAGCAGGTAGAGCGGCACCGGCTCGGTGATCGCCACCGGCGCGCCGCCGGCCGAGGCCTTGATCGCGGCGACCTGCTTCTCCAAGTCGGCGACCTGTGCGGTGAAGGCCTTCGCGTTGGCGGTGAACGTCGCCGCGTTCGCCGGGTCGATCTCGCTCAGCTGGGTGGCGATCTCGTCGGCCACCGCGCGGACCGCCGGCAGGTCGTACCACACGTGCTCGTTGTCGTCGCCGGTCGCGGCGATCGAGTAGGCGTGCAGTACCGGCGGCGGCGACGGCAGCGCCGAGAGCATGGTGTCGACGAAGTCGTCGTACCCGCCGCCGTTGGCGACGACGAGCACGGCCTTGGTGAGGGCGAGCTGGTTGCGGGCGTTGGTCTCGTAGGAGTGCGGGTCCGCCGACGGGTCGGTGATGAACGAGGTCACCGAGACCAGGCTGCCGCCGACCTGTGCCGCGACGTCGCCCCACACGTCGGTCGAGGCGACCACGGCCAGCCCGCCGGTCTCGCCCGGTTCCGGCGAGGGCGAACATGCCGCAAGGGGTACGACGAGCGCGACGAGCGCCAGCGTTGCCGCGGCCCACGGCCGCCGTGGTCGCCGTGCCCCCGCCGCTCCGCGCGTGCGGCGCGACTGCGCCGCCGTGACCGGCCGCTGTCGCCCGTCCGCCGGTGGACGCGGAGGGCGTGCCTGGATCCCGTCCGCCGGTGGACGCGGAGGGCGTGCCCCGATCCCGTCAACCGGCGCGTCGGGCGTGGAGTGTGTTGTTCGGAAGAGCACGGCAGTCCCTCTGACGAGCGAGTTCGGTGCTACGGAGATTAGTTCTCATTAGCAACAAGGGCAAACTGCGGTACGGTTCTCATCTGGGTCGGTCCAACTGAGAACGGGCCTCGCCCGTCGCACCGGCACGACGAGCGTCCGCACCCGGGCGGCGGAAGGAGACCGGATGATCGGCCAGCGACAGACGCGCCAGCGGACCGCGATCGGCGAGCTGCTCGACTCCGTCGACGACTTCCGCAGCGCCCAGCAGATCCACACGCTGCTCGCCGACCGTGGCGCCGAGATCGGACTCGCGACCGTCTACCGCACCCTCGGCGCGATGGCGACGGCCGGCGAGGTCGACACCCTGCGCACCGCCACCGGCGAGTCGTTGTTCCGCCGCTGCGCACGGCCCAGCACCCACCACCACCACCTCGTCTGCCGCGTCTGCGGCCGGACCGTGGAGGTGCAGGGACCCAACCTCGAGTCGCTCGTCCGGGCCATCGCCGCCGAGCACGGCTTCACCGAGGTCGAGCACACCCTCGAGTTCTTCGGCACCTGCCAGTCCTGCGCCGCGGCACACTGACTGCCCGGCCGACCCGAACCGGCTCAGCCCGTCAGCAACGCGAGCAGGTCGCCCGGTGGGTCGTCGGTCAGCCGTGGCGCCTCTGCGCGGCGTGGCGCAGTGCCGACCGCCCTGGCGGCGGGCGGGACTGCGTCCCCGGACACGATCGTGGACAGAGCTCCGCCATCTTGCGGCGGCGCAGGCATGGCGTCGCCACCGGGTGGGGTGCCGCCGTATCGCCTGCCGTCGGCGTCGTGGTGGTCGAAACCGCCGTCGGTGCGTCGGGTGACCCGAAGGTCGCGGCGGTGGATCTCGTGGTGATGGTAGGAGCAGTACGGGGCACAGTTGGCCAGGTTCGTCAAGCCGCCGTCGCGGTCCCACCAGCGCAGGTGGTGCAGCTCGCAGTATGCCAACGGCATCCCACAGCCCTCCACCGCGCAGGTGCGGAGCCCCGCGGCGTACAGGGCGAGCCAGTGCGTGCGCTGGAACAACCGCGAGTCACGCCCCACGTCCAGGGTCTCGCGCTTCGCGCCGATCACCGCCCGCGTCAGCGCGCAGTCGCACAGTGCACGAGCGACCTCACTGGCCGGCCACGCCTGCCCACGCTCGTCGACCACCGTGGGCACATCGCGCAGGGCAGCCAGGACCCGGGTGGTCGAACCCGCCGGGCCCCCCTGGTCGCCGGCTCCCGCCTGGGAGCGCAGCGCGACCCAGGTCTGCTCGGTGATCGTGATGACGGCCTGCACCGGGGCGACCGCACCACTGGCGGCGTTCTTCTCCGCCAGCAGCCGATCCACGCCGGCCATCAGTGCGTCGGCCTGACGCTGCTCGCGGGAACGCTCGTCGTCGGCGGCCGGACGCGGGTTGAAGGCGTCGATCATCTTCGCGAACTTGTGTCCGGCAACCGAGTCCAGCCTGCCCTTGACCAGCGTGCCGCTGCGGGTGTGCGTGTACACCAGCGACCGGTTGGTCCGCTGCTCGTCGTGCGAGAGCTGCCGTGACACGGGATCCAGCGCAGCGGCCTCCTGCCGCAAGACCTTGCCGAACTCCGCGCCGTCCAGGCGGGCCGCCAGCTCCACGAGGTGCGCCTGTCCCTGCGGTGTGGCCAGCTGCTCGGCGAGGACGGGTGAGGCCGTGGCCGCCTGGGTGATCGCCGCCAGGTGCCGCGTGGTCACCGGACCGTCGACCAGAGCCTGCGCCACGGCCGGCAGCGCCTCCAACGTCGCCGCCTGGGCGACGGCGGCGATGCCAGCGCCACGACCCTGGTGCAGCTGCCGGCCGACGAACCCGGCCACGTCACGATCCCCGCTCAGGGACCACGTCCCCGCTGCGCCCTCGGCGGCCAGTACCTTGCCCTCCAGCGCGGTCAGCGTGTCGCGACGTTTCGCCGCCCACGCCACCGCCGCCCGCGTGGGGCCGTCCCAGTCCTCGGCGCGCTCGGCCGCCGCCAGCACCGCCCGGATCGCCGCCTCTGCCGCCGCGAACTCCACCGGCAATCCGGCCTGTGCCGACCCCCGTACCCGGTCCCGCCCGGCCAGATCCGGCCCAGAGGCGGGTGCGGGGGTGGACGTCGAGGTGAACGTGGACGTCCACGCGGGCGTGGGCACGCCCGGCGCAACAGCGGTCATCGTCGGCACCCCCCCGCAGCGTCGGACCATCGAACGAATGTTCGAAGGATACCGCCGCCAGCCGGTCCGTGGCCACCGAAATCGGCCACCTGATCAGGTGAATCGCCGCCGAGGACACACACCCACCGACGAGGGCTACCTACCGGCCACCCCGTTCCGCGCGGTCAGGACGACGTCGTCGCCCTCCCCTGCACCACGGCTGCGACCTGCGAGATCACCAGGTCGCGGTAGGCCGCGTACAGCGACTGCACCTGCGCGGAGGACGACCCGTCGGAGCACGCCTGCAGCCAGCGGCGCTTGGCCGCCGCGATCGCGGCCGAGTGCGCATCGGCCATCGCCGGGGCGGGCGCCGGGGCCGGAGCGTCGGCCGGACGGGTGGGGGTCACACCGGAAGTGTGCAGGACGTTGTGCCCAGTTGTGTCCGTTTGTCCCAGTTTTCGCCCCTTGTGACGGCCGTGACATGCGCCCTTGCCAGCACAGCCATGGCGCCACGCCTCCCCCCACGTAGCGTGCTGACCCGTGACCGCCGCCCTCGCCGTCAACCTCTGGATCGCCGCCGCCGTCACCACCGCCTGCTGGCTGGCCTCTGTCGCCACCCGCGAGTACTCCTGGGTGGACCGCCTCTGGTCGGTCGTCCCGGTCGTCTACCTCTGGGTGTTCGCCGCCCGTGCTCACGATGCCCGCGTCACGCTCATGGCCGTCCTGGTCACGGCCTGGGGAGCACGCCTGACGTTCAACTTCGCCCGACGAGGGGGCTATGCCCCCGGCGGCGAGGACTACCGGTGGGCTGTGCTGCGCGATCGGCTGCCCGGCTGGCGGTTCCAGGTGTTCAACCTGCTGTTCGTCGCGGTCTACCAGAACGCGCTGCTGCTGGCGATCACCCTTCCGGCCTGGACCGCAGCGAGCCACCCCAGGCCGCTCGGCGCCCGCGACGCGGTCGCCGCCACGGTCTTCGTCGTGCTCCTGGCCGGGGAGACCGTGGCCGACCAGCAGCGCTGGGACTTCCACCACTCGCCCGCGAGCGCCGGCGGCGCCACGCTGCGCACCGGCCTGTACCGGTGGAGCCGGCACCCGAACTACGTCTGCGAGATCGGCCAGTGGTGGGCGGTCTTCACGTTCGGCGCGATCGCCGCCGGCACGGTGCTGCTCCCGACGATCGCCGGCGCGGTACTGCTGACCGTGCTCTTCGTCGGCTCGACGATCTTCACCGAGCAGATCTCCGCGTCCCGCCACCCCGACTTCGCGGAGTACCGGCGCACCACCCCAATGCTCGTCGGGCTGCCGAGGCGCCGCGCCGCGCGCGAGGTACCGTGACGAGGAGCGGTCCGGAAGGGAGGCGGGCATGACGTCCCCCGCACCGACCCCCGCGACGCCGCCGGCCCGGCCGACCCGGCCGCTCCCGCCGGCGCGACGGACTCCGCGGGCCACCACCTCCCCGGCCTCGCCGCCCTCGCCGCGTTCCCCGTCGCAGCGCCCGGCCGCCACCTCGCGCGCGATCACGGTCGGCACGGTCGCCTGGCTCGTCGTGCTCGCCGCCGTCACGGTGGTCCAGCTCGGCCGGCACGCCTGGGCCGACTCGGCGGTGCTGCTCGCTGCGCTCGTCGTGCTGCTGGCCGACCTCACCGGCCGCCTTCCGCACGGCACCCTCGCGGTCGCGCACACCGGCCCGGTGGTGATCGGGGCCGCCGTGCTCGCGGGCCTGGTGCTGTTCCTCGCCCCGCGGCACGGGATTGTCGCCGGGTTCGCGGTGGTCGGGGCGGGCGTCGGCGCACTGGTCTACGCCTGGCCGGAGCGGGCGGACGACGACCCCGCGCTGGGCACCCGGCAGGTCTGGGACCGCCCGACGAGCCGCACCGCCGCCGCGTGGACGGCCGCCTGGGTCGCCGGATGCCTGTGGGAGCTCACGATGTTCCTGCTCGGCGGCACGGAGCACGACGGCCGCGAGCTGTATCCCGCCGCGTCCGACCTGCTCGACCCGCTGCTGGACCACCCGCTGGTCAAGGCGCTGTTCGTGCTGCTCTGGCTCACCGTGGGCGTCGGCCTGCTGGCGCGGACGGACCGGCGATGATCCGCAGCGCGGTCGCCTTCGCCCTGTGCGGGCTGGCACTGCTCGTCGTGCTGCGCGCCGGCATCCGGCGCGGGGCGATGGTGACGTCGGCGCGGATGTTCGAGCGCGCGCTGGCGAACCGCACCGTCCGGATCGCGATGCTCGTGCTGTGGTGGTGGCTCGGGTGGCACTTCCTCGTCGGGCAGACCGTCGACCCGCCGGGGCTGTGAGGCCTACGCGCCGCAAAGCACGTCCGCCGACGCCATGTACCCACCACCCGGGTCTGTCACCGTGAGGGAGACGTACGGCGCACCGTCCTCGAGGATGAACCACGTCTGGGTCGACGCGTCTGCGTAGCCGATCGCAGCCTGCTCGGCCGTGAGCGTCCCGGGGCGGTTGAGCATGCTGAACCATGCCACCACTGCCTGACGGGGCGTCACCCAGTGGTCGTTCTCCGGCATCGGCATGTCGAGCATCGTGTTGCCGGCGCAACCGAGGGCCTGGATGGTCGTCGCGCGCCAGAAGCCGCCCGGGTCGGTGACGGTGAGCGTGACGCGTCCCCACTCGGTCTTCCCGTCATCGCTGGAGCACCACACGTCGACCGTTCCCGGCGGGATCGGCAGCTGCCACTCGGTCGGCTGCGTCGGCAGCTCCTGCCCACCGCCGCCGTACCCGGCGCCCCAGACGTAGTTGAGGTACGTCCCGACCGGCCCGCCCGCGTTCTGCACG
>CAZFTZ010000253.1:0-4145 GCA_964521875.1 uncultured Cellulomonas sp.
GAGCGGATCATCAAGGTGCTCGACGCCGCCCCGGCCGGCTCGCACTGGGCGATCGGCACCGAGCTCAACCTGGTGCGGCGCCTGGCCAACAGCCACCCCGACAAGGTGATCCACTTCCTCGACGACACCGTGTGCTTCTGCTCGACGATGAACCGGATCGACCTGCCGCACCTCACCTGGGCGCTGGAGTCGCTGGCCGCCGGGCGCACCGTCAACCGGATCGTCGTCGACGCCGACGACGCGCACTGGGCGCGCGTGGCCCTCGACCAGATGCTGGCGCTGCCGGGCTACTGACGTGGGCACCGCGAAGCCCGTGCGGGTCGGCCTGTTCGTCTTCGACGGGGCCGAGGAGCTCGACGTCGTCGGGCCGTACGACGTGCTGTCGCACTGGGCGGGGATCTCCGCGCTGCGTCCGCAGGTGACGACGTTCTCCACCGACGGCCTCGGTGTGCGGTGCGCCAAGGGGCTCAACCTGGTGCCGGACACCTCGGCCGCGGAGGTCGGCCCGCTCACCGTCCTGATCCACCCGGGCGGGCAGGGCACCCGCCCGCTCGCCGCCGACCCGGCACACCTGGCGTGGGTGCGGCAGATGCGCGCGACGACCCCGATCCTGGCGTCGGTCTGCACCGGCGCGCTCGTCTTCGCCGCCGCCGGCTTGCTCGCCGGTCGGCCCGCCACCACTCACTGGGCCGCGTTCGACGAGCTCGTCGGCCTGGAGCCCGCGGTGCTGGCCGACGAGGAGGCGCGCTGGGTGGACGACGGCGACACGATCACCTCCGCGGGCGTGTCCGCCGGTATCGACATGGCGCTCCACCTCGTGGAGCGGCTCGAGTCCACCGACGCCGCGCGGCAGGTGCGCATCGGCATCCAGTACGACCCGGAACCACCGGTCTGACGCCGGTACCCTTGCGGGGTGTTCGGACGCAGCAAGGACCGGGCCCCCACCACCCCCGAGGTGGAGCAGCCCGGCGCGGGCAAGGGCCACGCCACCCCGAAGCGCAAGGTCGCGGAGGCGGCGAACAAGCGCCCGCTCGTCGTCGACGACCGCCGGCAGGCGACCAAGGACGCCCGCGCCAAGGACCGCGCGAAGCGCGACGTCGAGTACAAGGCGATGCTCACCGGCGACGAGCGTCACATGCCTGCCCGCGACGCCGGCCCGGTCAAGCGGTTCGTCCGCGACTACGTCGACTCCCGGCTCAACCTGGGCTCGTACTTCCTGCCGCTGGCGGTGGTGTTCCTGCTCTTCGCGTTCGTCGAGCAGTACCTCGGCGCGGTCGGCTTCTTCGTCGTCACCGGCGTGCTCTACCTCTACGTCCTCGCCGTCGTCGTGGACTCGGCGATCCTCTGGTTCCGGCTGAAGAAGGCGCTGGTGGCCAAGTTCGGCCCCGCCGCCGCGCGCGGCAACCTGATGTACGCCGTGCTGCGGGCGACCCAGCTGCCGCGCACCCGGCTGCCACGGCCGATGGTGAAGCGTGGCGGGGCCCCGGTGCAGCCGAAAGCGCCGAAGGCCTGATCCCGCAGCTCAGGGCGCCGGTACGGGGACGGCCGGCGGTAGGGGCGTCCCCTCGTTGAGCAGCACCGCGCGGCGCACGCCCTGCTCGCTCAGGGCATGCCAGTGGTCGCCCAGCCACTCCTCGGCGTCGTAGCGGGCGTCGAACACCGGGCTCGTCGGGCGGTCCATCGCCTGGCCGGACTCGTCCTCCAGCCGCCACTCCCAGCGCGGTCGCATCAGCCGGCCCTCCGCTCGTCGGCCGCCAGCGCGTGCGTGATGCGCCGCGCGAAGAACGGCCCCTCGTAGATCAGCCCGGTGTAGGCCTCCACCAGCGTGGCACCGACGGCGAGGTACTCGCGGGCGTCCGCGCCCGTGGTGATGCCGCCGACGCCGATGATCACCGCTTCCGGGCCGAGCCGGTCACGGAGCCGGGCGACCACGTCCAGGCCACGGGCGAGCAGGGGCGGGCCGGAGATCCCACCGGGTCCTTCGTCGTGCGCGATGGTCGTGTTGACCGCGACGACGCCCTCCAGGCCCAGCTCGGCGACCAGGTCGGCGACCGCGTCGACGTCCTCGTCGGAGAGGTCCGGTGCGATCTTCACCAGCAGCGGGACGGGCGCCCGACGAGCCCTCGTCGTCGCTTCGTCGGCGGCGACCCGCACCGCCTCGAGCACCGGCCGTAGCGCCTCGACGGCCTGCAGGTCGCGCAGGTTCGGGGTGTTCGGCGAGGAGACGTTGACGACGAGGTAGTCCGCGTACGGCGCCAGCAGTCGCGCGCTGGTCGCGTAGTCGTCGGCCGCCCGCTCCAGCGGCGTGACGCGCGACTTGCCGATGTTGACGCCGACCACGGCGGCCCGGCCGCGGCGGGTGGCGCGCAGCCGGCGCAGCGTCGCCGCCACCTCGGACGCGCCGGCGTTGTTGAAGCCCATCCGGTTGCGCAGCGCGTGCCGGTCGATCAGCCGCCACAGCCGCGGCTTCTCGTTGCCCGGCTGGGCGTGCGCGGTGACCGTGCCGATCTCGACGAAGCCGAAGCCCATCATCGCCATGCCCAGCACGCCGTGGGCGTCCTTGTCGAACCCCGCCGCCAGGCCAAGCCGCGACGGCCAGGACCGTCCCCACAGGCCGAACGCGCCGTCGCTCGGCGGGCCGAGCAGCGCCCCGACCACGTCACGGAGCACCGGCACCGCGGCGACGGCGCGGATCAGTGCGAAGGTGCCGGCGTGCGCCTGCTCGGGGTCGGTCCGCCGCAGCACGAGGTCGAACAGCAGCCGGTACACGGCGCTCAACCTACCGGGCGCCTCACCTCGCCGGCCGGGCCCTCGTCGGGACCCGTACCGGGCAACGAGGCGGGCTCGCGCCCGGACCGCCGCAGCCAGGCGACGCCGAGGAAGGGCAGCACCAGCGGCACCAGCAGGTACTCCAGCCCGTACCAGGACCACACCGAGGCGCGCTGGAACAGCTCCGGCGCGACGAGCGAGAGGGTTCCGACGACGAGCACGCCGGCCATCTCGACGAGCACGGCCGGCCAGGCCAGCCAGCGCCGGTTGGTCGCCAGCGCGAACGTCGCCACGGCGTAGACCACGCCCGCGAACAGCGCGAGCGAGTACGCCAGCGGCGCCTCGTCGAACTTCACCGCGACCTCGTAGCCGCCGCGTGCGCACGCCGCCAGCGCGAGGATCCCGTAGACCGTGACGAGCGCCCGGCCCGGCCCCTGGTTGGTCGCGGTCATCCCTGCCCCCACACCTGCAGCAGCCGCAGCTGCAGGAACCCGACGACGAGCGCGGCGACCAGCAGCACCACCGAGCTCCACCGGCTGCGCTCGGCGAACGCCCACAGCGCGGCGAGCGGCAGCAGCACCAGCTGGGTGACGACGTAGGTCCAGAACAGGCCGGTCAGCGCGCCGTCGTCGGCCGGGTGCGCGACGACCGCGACCGCCTGCGCCACGAGGTACAGCTCGACGACCGCGGCGCCGTAGAGCTGCCGCAGGATCACCGGCCGGTCGCGCCACGCCCGCCAGCCCGCCCACGCGGCGAGCACCAGGCACAGCACGACGCCGGTCCACACCAGGGGTGCACTCATGCCGCAGCCCCTGCGGGAGCAGGGCAGACGATCGCGTCCGGTGGCCTCACGGTGGCACACCGTACCCGCCGGCCGCACCGGCCACCGGACTACCCTGGACCGCGTGATCGCGCTGACCAGCAAGGACCCCGCCAAGCTCCCCGTGGACGCCCTCGTGGTGGCCACCGTGTCCCACGACGGGACGGCCGTGCCGCTCGGCGCGGACGACTGGCTGCCGAACGAGCTGCGCACCGCACTCGTACGCGACGCCGGCGCGCTCGGCCTGACGGGCAAGGCCGACGAGGTGCGCCGGGTTCCCGCCACCGGGCTCAAGGCGAAGGTGCTGGTGCTCGTCGGCATCGGCACCGCGGCGCTCACGGCCGAGACCCTGCGGCGCGCCGCCGGCGCCGCCACGCGTGAGCTCGCCGGTGTCGGGTCGGTCGCCCTGGCGCTGCCGGCCCGCGACGCCGCGTCGGCGATCGCGGTTGCGGAGGGGGCGCTGCTCGGCGCGTACACGTACGCGCGCTACCGCGCCACCGGCGTCCCCGCTCCGGTCACGTCGATCGAGGTCGTCACGCCGAAGGCGAAGGACGCC
>CAZFTZ010000254.1:0-2700 GCA_964521875.1 uncultured Cellulomonas sp.
CGAGCTCAGCGGCTGCTCAGCGGAAGATCGACGCGAGCACGCCGAGGACGACGAAGGTGGCCAGTGCCCAGGCGAGGGAGCTGCCGACCACGTAGGCGGCGCGGCGCGCGCCCGTGGCGGGAGCAGGAGCGGAGTAGACGGTCTCCGCCACGCTGCGGAGACGGTCGCCGACGCGTCGCAGCGTCGGCACGGGAAGTGCGGTCATCGGTCTCGCCGTCCTTGTGGGAGGTGTCTCGGTGGTGCGTGCCGGGGTCACCGGCAATAGCAATGATGACGCCTGACATGCCGTCGATGCAAGGACCGTAGTCCCATGACGCCCATTACGTCGCGCGTGATCTGCGGGACCGGACTTCCGTCCGTTGACCCGCGCGCGACCAGCGAGTTTGCTCGGGGGAGTCAAGCGCACGGCACGGGGAGGTCTCGATGCGCATCCTGGTGGTCCACGGTTCCAAGCGCGGCGGCACGGCCGGCCTCGCCGACATGATCGGAGCGGCCCTGACGAGCCTCGGTCACGAAGTGACGGTCGAGGCGGCCAGGTCCGTCAAGACGCTGCCGGACGTCGGCGCCGTCATCGTCGCGGGCGGCATCTACGCCGGGCGCTGGCACGGCGACGCACGCTGGTTCGTCAAGCACCACGCGCCGACGCTCAAGGCGTTGCCGGTGTGGCTGGTCGGCTCCGGTCCGCTCGACGACACCGCGGAGACAGGCACCTTCAAGCTCGGCTCGTCGTTCCTCGAGCTGGCCGAGCGCATCGGCGCCCGCGGCACCCAGGCCTTCGGCGGCTACCTGTCGGCGGACGCCAAGGGCTTCCCGGCCAGCTCGATGGCCAAGACCCACGCCGGCGACTGGCGCGACCCCGAGCACGTCCAGCGGTGGGCGCGCGAGGTCGACGCCGCGCTCACGGCCTGAGAGGAGAGGCAGCCATGCCCAGCCTGGTGAAGTTCGACGTGCGGCCGCTGCCGGCGCTCAAGGTCGTCGGGCGCGCGGTCCGGGTCCGGATGGCCGACGAGATGGAGGACCCGGTGCCCGAGCTGTGGTCCCGGGTCCGTGGCGACGGCACGCTCGACGAGCTCGAGGCACTCGACACCTTCGACGCCGCGCCGGTCGGCTGGATGGGCGACTTCGACGCCAAGACCAGCAGCTTCGTGTACCTGTGCGGCGTGATGCTGCCGCAGGACGCGCCGGTGCCGGACGGCTTCGACGTCCGGGCGATCGGCCCGACGAGCGCGGCGGTCGGCTGGGTGCAGGGCGAGCCCGACGAGCTGGTGCCGCTGGCGCAGGAGCTGACCGAGCAGGCGATGGCCGAGGCCGGCGTGACCGCCGACGAGTCGGCCGGATGGGCGCTCGAGCGGTACGACGACGAGCGCTTCACGCAGCGCACGCCCGAGGGCGAGGTCGTGCTCGACTTCTACATCCCGTGCCTGGAGCTGGCGGGCGCCTAGAACCCGCGCACCTTCTCGATCCGGATCCGCACCGGGACGTCGTAGCGCTCGGCGTACGTCGCGCCGCCGCCGAGCGCCGCGATGCCGGAGGCGTACTTGGCGACGTAGGCGCCGTTCTCCGCAGGCCCGGGCGCGTCGGGAGCCGGCTCGGCGTGCCCGGTCATCACCACGACGTCGTCACCTGCGGCATCGGTCTGGAAGTTCAGCGACACACGCCGGCCCTCCGCCAGGCGGTCGAGACGACGGGCGCGGTTGTCGTTGTAGATGAGCACCGAGTCGGCCCCGTCCCACAGGAACCAGACCGGGTTGGGTTGCGGCGTGCCGTCGTCGGCCACCGTGGTCAGCCAGACCAGGTGCTCGTCGCGCAGCCGTTGACGCACGCGCGCGCCAAAGGGCGAGTCCGGGATCGTCATGCGCCCACCGTAGGGCCGGCGTCCACCGGCGGCCGGGTCAGCGGCAGGTGGCCCGGTCTCCCCGCGCACCACCCTCCCGCAAGCGCCCCCCGGTGAGGCTCGGTGGCGGGTCGGCCCAGGTCTCCCGGCGCACCACCCGGTCGATGGCCGCAGGCTGGTGGCGGGTCGTCGGGCGCGGCACCTCAGGCGCTGACCGTCGCGGCGAGGCGGATCGTCTCGCCGACGGACACCGAGTCGAGGCGGGCGCGCAGCCCGCGGACGGCGGGGAGCATGCCGGGCAGCACCGCGCCGGCCTCGTCGAGGTCGACCTCGACGACGGTTGCGCCGTTCTCGCTGCGCGCCGTCGCGACGCCGGCGGGGCCCTTGGCGAGCTGACCCTGGACGGCCGTGGTGACGAACGACGACAGGTCGAACCGCAGCACGGGATGGCTCACACGCAGCTCGAGGGTCCAGGTGCGGCCGGCGACGCCGCGGTCGTCGAGCTGCGCCTCGAACGGGCCGGCGAACCGGGCCGCCGTCTTGACCCCCGCCGGGACGTCCGGCAGCTCGTGGACGTTCACCGACGCGAGGACCGACGAGCCGCGACCGGTGACGTTGGTGACCGCCTTCGGCAGCGTGCCGGTGGCGCGCAGCACGGCGACGGCCTCGGTCAGCGGCACGGTGAGCTCCACCCCGCCACCCTAGGGGCAGCCGCTGGGCGGGACCCGGCACCGCCCGAACCCGGCCACTCCGCCGCGGGCGGGTGAGTGGGCGGCACCCGGCACCGCCCGGACCCGGCCACTCCGCCGCGAGGCGGGTGGCGGGCGCGATGGCGCGCGGTTGGCACACGACATCCGCGCGCCAGG
>CAZFTZ010000255.1:0-6276 GCA_964521875.1 uncultured Cellulomonas sp.
GGGGCGTGCTACCGTGGCTTTGGCCAGGAAGCTCGCCATCGTCCTGCACCGCATGTGGATCAACGGCACCGACTTCCGCTTCGGCAAAGAGGAGGCCGCGACCGCGTAAGCAATCGGGCAACGCGGAGTCTGTTGCCCGCCGCTTCTCCCGTCGCCGGGAGCGCGAAGCCGGTGAAGCCGCAATATCGGATGTGCCTTCCTCAGCAGGTCAGCACGTTGTCCCAGATAGGCTCCCGACTTGCTCCCATCGCATCATGTAGCGGCAACGACCGACCACGTACGGAAGCCTGATACCGGCGACGAGGGAAAAGGGCTGAGCCTTGACTCCTCATGGCCCATTACGGAAGGCCGATGCTGATGGTGGCATATGGGCCGAAGAAATTGCGGTTCGCGACTTCGCGAACGTCTATCCCGCTGTCCGTGGCGTTGAAAAAGAAATCGCCACGATAGCCGAGACTGACTTTGGCGTTGGGAAACTTCAGCGAAAGCCCAAGGAAGCCACCGACATTGGGAATGACGACGGAATGCGAACGATCATCCAGCCCGCTGGTGTCATAGCTTGTTGTGGCTGCCTGTTTATTGACGATATGACGATAATATCCCGTCGTGCGGTGATCTTCTTTCACACGCTGGCGGCCGAACAAGGCGGCTGCGTTGACACCCCAATCAAACGAGAGCGTCGCGGAATCATCGTGGCCCACAAGAGGCATAGAGCCATCCCAGGATACGGCCGGGCCAATGGCATGCGTGCTACGTGTTGCGTTCAACATTGCATAGTTATTCTGGTAGTAAGGGAAACGCACCGTGCCATGATACTTCAGAATGGTATACGGAATCGGCGGGTCATATCCCAAAATGGGCCTTGCATGTAAATGGACACCCGACCGGGATGTAAATTGTGCGTATCGCACGCCTGCACTTACGACAGAGCCGAACAGCCCAACCCCAACATCCTTTCCTGCCTGAAAGTCGAGCACCATATGCGACTCGGATGAATCCGTTTGTCCGTCGCCAAAGTTCCTTTTTGTTGGCGTAACCGTATTTCCGCCTTGGACAAGTCTCTCCTGAAATGGGGGAATACCAGGGGTTTCATAATGCAGATGACGCGCATTCTTCACCTGCCCATAGAGTGCGCTCACGGAGAACACCCAGTCGCCTCCCTTGGGCAACACGCTTATCTTGCCTTCGAAACCGGTGCTATAACGCGACGGCCGTTGGGAATCGACCATTGCGTCGGAGACCGCGGGGATAGCGTCGTTCAGGAATGGAGGGGCGAAAATTGTCTGCTTTGCATCAACCCGTTCCAACTGGCCGCCAATATCTATCCAGACCGTTGGGGCGGCTTCGCCGGCACAGGCATTTGTCGGAAGCCCAGCTACGCCAAGAATTGCCAATGCCGACACTTGCGTCAGCAGACCATAGCGGAAATTGTTAATCGAAAGTTTGGTATTGATCAGTTCGCTCATGTTTTCCCCCTCACCAGTTTTTCGTGACGCGAATGCCGATCAGCTTGGGATCGGTCAGGAAGACGTTGGTCGTCAGGCCTGAGTCATCGCTGTTGAGGAACGCCCCTGTTATGGCCGTGGTGTTGAACACGTTCTTGTCATAGAGCATCACCTGCCAACCGTTCTGGTTGGTGAGGATCAGCGTGAGATTCATCGTCGCGTAGCCATGCAGCTTGTCGTAAGTGAGATCGTTGAATACGCGCCACCACGAACTGTCCTGATAGTAACCGTCCGCACGGATCGTTCCGGCCCAATCGGAAGACAGCGGCATGGTGTATTGCGCGCCCAGCGAGGCGGTGAACGGCGGCGAATTGGGCAAGTTGTTTCCGCCGACATTCTTTGAAAAACCCGTGCCATTGTTGGGCGCGGTGCTGGGATCAAATCCGATATAGGTGGTATCAGTCTGAGAATTCGCTCCGCCCCACAATGTATCCGTTGGATTGGGCGTGTAAGGAAGTCCCGTCAGCGGATCGGCGTGAAGATTGTACGCATAGGCGCAATAGCTCGAAGCCTGCGCTTGCTCCGAAATAAAGCCGGGTAATATTTCCAACCTTTCCGCAACATAGGTGGGGAAGATGCAGTTCGACGCCTCGTTGACGAACGGCTTTACGACATACCAGCCCGAATGCCCGGCCGTGCGATCCATCAAGTCGACAGCGCTTTGACCTTTGGCAATCTTAGCGTCTTCCCAACCGCCGCTGAAATTGAACCGAAGGCCGGGTAGCGGCTCCCACGTCCCTTCCAGCTCCGCACCTGTCACATGCGCATCGAAATTGCGGTTGATCGCTGTGCGATCGACGATTTCGGAAATCTGATAGTTCTCGTAGTTATAGTAGAACAGAGACCCGTTCAGTGTGACAGCGCCATCGAATAGCGTGTTCTTGGTGCCCAGCTCGAAGGCATCGACGAATTCGGGTTTGAAAGTCAGCGGATGAACCGGTTGAGCGCTTACGCCCCGCGCGAGATCGGGGCTTTGTGAAAACAAAGCCCCCGGTGGATTTGCGCCACCGGCCTTATACCCGTGCGCGTACGAGCCGTAGACAAGCGTTTGATCGGTGAAGGCGAGTTTCGGCGTCCAGTTGGCGACAGCCCTGCCGGTGAATTGATCCCATTGCTGGTCGACAACGCCCATGACGGGATAGCCCCAGCCGCTCGTCACCAGCCAACTTGGGATCAAGGGAAAATGCTTCTGATCCTGCGTCCAGCGCAAGCCGGCGGTGAGCTTGAGATCGCTGAGGATATCGTAGTTCACTTCACCGAATGCGGCGTAGGAATTCAGCACATAGGGATTCTTGCTGAGAAAATAATTATGGCCGTTGTCGTTGAGATGATTGAGCGGGTTGGGATCGACGTAACCACTCGACAATCGGACTGGCACATCGGGATTGTAGTATTGCAGGCCGTAGTAGCGGAACGCCAGAGAATTGTCGGAGACGCCAGGTATCCACGGATTTGTGGCGCTGAACCCGTTCGCGAAATTTCCAAGATCGGAAATGGTGATCAAGGTGAACGTATTGCTGAAGACGTAGTAGTTTTCCTGTGTTTCGTAATGAAGGTAGTTGCCGCCTGCGGTGAAATTGAACGGGCCCGAGAAGTTCGATGCCACACGGAATTCCTGGCTCAATTGCCAGGCATGTTCCTGCGAAAGATCTTCTACGACCACACGGGAGGCGCATCCCAGTTGGGGATCACAGAACACGCCGTCAGCGGAGAAAATCTGTGATCCTTGGGGGCCGTCCTTTACTCCACCCTTGAAAAATCCGGAATTCGATCCGAACCGGTTGTAGTCTTCGGCCGAATAGAGAAAATCGTGGCTGAAGCCGGTCTGCAATGTGAAGGTCAGCGCGGGCGAAAGCGCATACTCTGAGTTCAGCTCAACAACGTCGTTTTTGGCTTTATAGATTGGATCAAGCGTGGATTGAATCACACGCAAATTCGGGGACTGCGGCACGTGGCTATAAGGATAGCCATTGAACCCGCCAACAGCGGCTCCCAATCCCGTTATGTAAGGCAAGGACGCCGCCAGCGGGGTTTCGAACGCGTCTGGCGAATATAGCGATGCAGGTTTGCAACCCTGCAGAAAGGAATTGCCGATAGAGGCAATCGCGCTCAACCCAAGACCTCGGGTAACATTTCCGATCGTCACCGTTCCATGCGATCCATCAGGCTGGCCCTGGTAACCCGGGCCGTAATCGGTTTTGCAAAGTTGCTTTGCACTTCTGATGCGGTCGTCGTCTTCGGAAAAATGTTCCCAGACGAGATACATCTGCAGGTTCTCTATCGGCTTGAGGCCGATGGTCAGGCGGCCAGACCACAGGTCTCGCCCGTCGATGCGGTTGTTGGTGTAGTCGTTGAAGGAATAGCCTTGCCGTTTCGTCCATTCGCCGGCGAAGCGGATGTCGAGGCGGTCATCGACGATGGGAAGGTTGATCATGCCTTCGAAGCGGCGCTGGTGATAATTGCCGATTTCGCCCGATGCCATGGCTTCGAATTGATCGCTGGGTTTGGCGGTAGTTAGGTTCACAACGCCGGCGGTCGCGTTGCGGCCGTAGAGCGTTCCTTGGGGGCCCCGCAGGACCTCCACCTGACCCACGTCGTAGAACTCCTGTTCGAAGAAGTGATTGCGGATAAAGGGCACGTCGTTCATCGACACGGCGACGGCGGGATCGGTGGTCACCGAGATGGCTTGCGTACCGATGCCACGAATTTGAATCGAGTAGCCGCTGAAGTTGGTTTTCGTGAAGGTCATGTTCGGAACCGGTTTGATAAGGTCCGGGCCTCCCGCTGTTTGGGTGGAGGTAAGTTGTTCTTGGCTCAGCGCCGTGATCGCAATCGGGATCGATTGCACATCCGCGCCACCGAGCTTCGATGAAGTAACAGTCACCGTTTCCACTGCGGCGCGTTGGGGCGGCGCGGCTTGCGCAAGTTGCATGGGCATTACGAGTTCGGACGAGCGATCGCGTACAATAGTGACCAGACCAGAATCGCGGTGTGCAACAAATCCTGTGCCTGAAAGAAGTCGGGTCAAAGCTTCATCGGGAGAAAGGTCGCCTTTTACGCCCTTGGTGCGGGCTTTGCTCGCGGCCGTGGCGGACAGTGCGATGGGAACGCCGGTTTGCGCCGTATAAGCGTTCAACGCGGTTTCGAGATCGCCGGCCGGAATATTCAAAGACTCCGCCGACGCCACGCTTATCAGCGGCAAGGCAATCGCTGTGCCGAACAATACGGTCTTGAATGATTTCAAACTTACCATGGCCCCCTCTCCTGCGCGGCATCCCGGCCGCGGATTTTTCCGAAGTTTCGATTGATGATCTTCAACGCGAAATCACGATGTCCTGACCTTTGTTCTCGACCCGCGCGCCCAGAACGGAATGTGCGACGCGGCCAAACAGATCGACGTCGTTGACCGGGAACGTGCCGTCGATCAGTTCTGCTTCGGCGGTATTGTCGACGACGACGATCTTGCGCTGGTTGTAGCGATTGAATTCGCGCGCAGCGTCCGCAAGCGTTGCGTGATAGAAGGTGAGCACGCCGCGCCGCCAGCCCATCTGGCTGTCGAGTTCCTTTTCCGGCTTTTTTATCACCGTCAGCGATTGCGGCGTGGCAATGGCGACTTCGCCGGGCGAAAGGACGGCCGAATTGGGCGGATTGGAAGCATCCGTCGAGTCGACGCGCGCCTTGCCTTGCAGCAGCGTCACCTCAAGACGATCTGCCCCATCGCGAACGGTGAATTTGGTACCGAGATCGGTGATGCGATGTCCCGCGACATCCACAACAAAGGGTCTCGCCGCATCGTGGCGGATGTCGAAATAGGCTTCGCCGCGCTCCAACGTAGCCATTCGCGTGCTTTTGCCGGTGCGCACCCGCAGAACCGTGTTCGTGTTCAATTCGATACGCGAACCATCCGACAAGGCGATGGTTTCGCGCCCGCCCACGGCTGTTGCGTAGACTTTTTCGTTGTTCGAAGCGAAACCGAAATAGCTATAACCCATTGTTCCCACTACAGCGGCGACGATAGCCGCCGCTGCGATGCGCAGAGCAAACGGCTTTGTCCTGGCAGCAAGAATGGAGTTGCCGGGCCTTGTCATGGGCGCGCGCAACGCCTTCAACCGCTGGGCACTTTCCCAGACCGATTTCTGCCGCCAATAGGCGATGCGATGCGCGCGAGATTCCGCAAGCCAGGCGTCAAACGCCGCCTGATCTTCGGCGCTCCATTTCCAGAACGATTGGCGCTGCAACCAGTCGGCCGCACACAAATCGATCTCGGTGGCGCCTTGTCCGACTTTCGGCTGATGTGGCGAGGTCATGAGCGCCTCCCGGCATCCGTCGCGTCACGCAGATAGAGATCGGTGAGCGCGTGCATTCCCAGTTTGAGGTGTTGAGAGACCGTTCCTTCAGCAATGCCCATTCGCGCGGCGATTTCACGGCCGCTTAGCCCCTCGATGCGGCCAAGAACCACCGCCTCGCGGTGGCGGGGCGGCAGCTTGTCGAGCGCGTCTTGCAGCCGGCGAAGTTCATCTTTTGCGATAAGCGTGCGGTCCTGCAGCGGTTCGTCGGTTTCGAGCCCCATCGAATCCGGATCGGCAATGGCGGCGATCGGAATGACGTTTTCCTTGCGGATCAAATCGGTCAGCAGATTGCGCGCAGTGGCGAAGACGAAAGCCTTGGCCGATTTCGGCGTCTCGGCCTCTGCCGCCTCGCAGACGCGAACATAGATCTCCTGACGGAGGTCTTCGATATCGCTTCTGTCCCGCCAATTGCGACGCAGGAA
>CAZFTZ010000256.1:0-3941 GCA_964521875.1 uncultured Cellulomonas sp.
CTCGAGCCGTTCACGCTGCGGCTCGACGACTTCGAGTCGGCCTTCGACCCGGTGACGCTGGCGGCCCGCGACTTCACCGCGCGCGTCACGCTCACCGAGCCGGGCGCCGGCCCGAGCGCCAGGATCATCAAGGTCAACGACCCGCTGAGTGTCGGTGGCACGCAGATCTACCTGATGGGCAACGGCTACGCGCCCGAGATCACGGTGCACGACGCCTCGGACGTCGTCGCCCTGTCCGGGCCGGTGCCGTTCCTGCCGCAGGACCAGGTGTACACGTCACGCGGCGTGGTCAAGGTGCCGGACGTCTCCGGCGGGCAGCCGCAGATCGGCCTGGTCGGGTACCTGCTGCCGACCGCGGTGCAGACCCCGGCGGGAAGCTGGATCTCGGTCCGCCCGCAGCCGACGGCGCCCCTGCTGGTGCTCTCCGTATGGTCCGGCGACCTGGGCTTGGACACTGGGGTGCCGCAGAACGTCTACCGGCTCGACGAGTCTGGCCTGACGCAGGCCGTCGACTCGTCGGGGGCGCCCGTGACACTCGTCGTGCGCCCCGGCCAGACCGTGACCCTGCCGAACGACCTGGGCACGCTCACCTTCGACGGGATCCGTCGGTACGCGGCGTTCGACCTTCGGCGCGATCCGGCGCTGGGCTGGCTGCTCGGGTTCGCGCTCGCCGCGCTCGCCGGGCTGGCAGCCTCGCTGTTCACGCCCCGGCGCCGACTGTGGCTTCGGGCCGCACCGGCGATCGGTGGTGAAGACCGCGGCTCTCTTGCCGCAGTTACCGCCGCGGGACTGGCCCGGGGCGACGACATCGGCCTCGCTCCCGAGCTGGGCCGCATCCTCGCGGCGGTGCTCGGGACCCCCGTGCCGGTTACCGGCCGCGCACCCGCCGCCGACGACGCTCGAGGGGATTCGCCATGACGCCCGGTGATCTGTCCACCCTGCTGGTCTGGGCTGCGGCGACGGCCTTCACCATCGCGCTGGTCGCCTATTCGGTGAACCTGGCCGCCGTTGCCGACGCCGTTGCCCGGCCACGGCAGGCGGCGCGCGGTACGAGGGTGGTCGGCGTCGCGGCCCTGGCCCCGGCGATGGCGGCAGCAGGGTCGTTCCGCCCCAGCGTGTCCGCGGCACCTGTCCGGGGCGCCGCTGTCCCCCCGTCCTCCTCGGACACCGCGGCTGGGATGGCAGGACGCTCGGCGCGGGCGGGAGGCATCTCCCGGTCGACGCACCTGCTGGGAGTCCTCCTTCTGCTGGCCGGCATCGTGCTGCGAGGCATCGCCGCCGGACGGTGGCCCACCGCGAACATGTACGAGTTCACGCTCGTCGGCGTGCTCGTCGCCACTGCCGTGCTCGCCGCGGTGCAGCGGCGTCGGGTGATCGCCTTCGTCGGCGTGGTCGTCACCGCCATTGCAGTGCTCGCCCTGGTAGGGGCGCTCAATGCGCTCTTCGTCCGTGCCGACGCAGTACCCCCGGCGCTGCAGAGCTACTGGCTGGTGATCCACGTCGGCGTCGCGATCTCCGCGACGGGTGTGTTCACCGTCGCGTTCGGCACGTCCGTGCTCCAGCTGCTGTCCGCCGCGCGGGCGCAGAACGGATCGCACCCGGGGACGCCCTGGCGGCGCGCCGGCGGGCTGCGGCAGGTGTTCGCCGGCTGGCGCGTCACCGGTCCCCGGCTCGCCTGGCTGAAGCAGATGCCGGACGCCCTGCGCCTCGAGGCGCTCAGCTTCCGGCTCAACGCCGTTGGGTTCGTGCTGTGGACGTTCACCCTGATCGCCGGCGCGATCTGGGCGGAGGGTGCCTGGGGCCGGTACTGGGGCTGGGACCCAAAGGAGGTCGGCACGTTCGTCGCGTGGGTGGTCTACGCGGCGTACCTGCACGCCCGGACCACGCGCGGCTGGAGCGGGCGGCGGGCCGCGTACCTGGTCTTCGCCGGGTACCTCGTCGTGCTGGCGAACTTCACGGTCGTCAACCTGTTCGTCTCTGGGCTGCACTCGTACTCCGGCCTGAAGTGACCCCCGGTGCTTGGGCTGGCGTCTCCGGTACTCCGGACCGACACCGGGCGTGGAAGGCGCATGAGATGGCCGCGCCACGACAATCCGATCGTGATCTGGGTGAAGCCGGCCAGAGCTAGCCCGTCGGCGAGATCATCGGGTGTGAGGATCCGGTGCGGTGATCGGTCCGCGCGGTAGACCATGTCAGGCGGGTGTCAGTCAGGTCGTAGCCGGGGTGGACTCTCGTCCGGCTGGTCCTCGTGATGACCGCCCTAGGCATCGCCCGGCGCCCCTGGCCCGCGACTCGTCAGCAGCCAACCAACGCCGCCGCAACGTGGCGACGATGCTCGTCGCCGAGGCCCTCAAGGACGACAACTGCGTTGGGCCACGTACCCGCAGCAACTTGATCGAGACTTCATCGTTTGCCCGTCACACCTTGACCGGCGCGCACCCAGGCTGGTTGGCGAGCGCAACATGTCCGCCCGAACGGATGCGGTGCGCGCAAGGAACCGATGGGAAGGCAACACCATGACGCACCCCGCTCGCTCCCGGGTCATGCCCCGAACAACCAGATTCGGCAGCCGGCGCGAGCCGAGGGGCTAGTCGGGTCCCCAGCGCGCCTCATCCGTGGGCCGGCATCGAGAAGCCCGGCACACGGCGCGCTTACCCGAACACGAGGTCATGGGACGGCATACCGCCCACGCACAGTCCGGCCGTCACCGGCTCGGCCACATCTCCGGCCACGCATCGCGCAGCATTCCGCGTGACGTCAGGTTCCTCTGGCTGGGACGCATCCCCCTCGTCGCCGTGGTGGTCGCGACGTTGTCGGCATCGACTCTCGCGGGTGGCAGCACACTGCTCCGCAGTCTTGCGGTCGACACGGGTCCCAGCACGCTCGAAGCGCTCACGGCGACGAATCTGGACCTATCGCCTCCACCCTCGCTCGTCTCGCCACGAGGCAGCGATAGGCAGGACCACAGCACGCACGTGTCGCGGTCCGAGTCCCGGCTGGAGTACCGAACCGAGACCGGAACCGTCTACTGCGACGGCATCGTCACTGACCCTGGCACCAACGGGCGCGTGCCCGACGCCGAGCTGTGCGACCTGTGGCAGCGGCCGTACCGGGACCGGGCTGACGCGGCGGTGAGCCTGTTCGCCCTCAACGACGTCTACACGGCCGCGTTCGGAGAGCCGATCTGCCTGACCTCGGCCTACCGCACCTACGAGGAGCAGGCCGCGCTGAGGCGCAAGAAGGGCGCCATCGCCGCCCCGGCCGGCCTCTCCAACCACGGCTGGGGACTCGCGGTCGACTTCTGCAGCGAGACCTACACGGGCGAACGGGGAGACTGGCTGTGGGACAACGCCGCGACGTTCGGCTGGGAGAACCCCGCCTGGGCGCGCAAGGGCGGCTCGGGGTACTACGAGCCGTGGCACTGGGAGTACGTCCCTGGACGAGACGCGATCGAGGCCGCTGGCCTGGGCTGATGCGCTGCCATTCGGTGCTTGATCAGAACTTCAGCCGAACATCATCGGTTCCTCATCCGGGCGCACTAGACCGTTCTCATACCCCAGAGGGGTATCGGTTGGCGGCGGGGGCCTCCGACGGACCACAGAGGAGGAACGATGAGCGCACCAGGGCCGGTCGAGACCCTCGCGAGCCCCGCGGCCACGGATCCGCACGGGCCCCCGGTGCTCGCGGCCCACGGGATCGGCAAGTCCTACCGGAGGGGCCGGCTGCTCCCGGCGCGCCGCACCGCCGTGCTGTCCGGCGCGGCGCTCGAGCTGTTCGCCGGCGAGGTCGTCGGGCTGGTCGGTGAGAACGGGTCGGGCAAGAGCACGCTGATGAAGATCCTCGTCGGCGCCCTGCGGCCCGACGAGGGCGCGGTGGTGCGCCACGGCCGCATCGGGTACTGCCCGCAGGAGCCCACCGTGTACCCGCGGCTGACGTGCGAC
>CAZFTZ010000257.1:0-2741 GCA_964521875.1 uncultured Cellulomonas sp.
GTGTTGAGGTGGATCTCGATGTTGCGGGTGCGCAGCTGGTCCAGGGTGTAGCCGCCGAGCTCGGCACTGACCTCGGGCAGGATCCGCGAGCTGCCCTCGACCAGCACGAACCGCAGCTCGTCGGGCTCCACCTGGCGGTACTTCTTCACGGTGTAGCGGGCGATGTCCTCCACCTCGGCGATCGCCTCCACCCCGGCGAAGCCGCCGCCGACGAAGACGAACGTCAGCATCCTGCGGCGTACGTCCGGGTCCCACGTCGAGGCCGCGGCGTCGATGCGGCCCAGCACGTGGTTGCGGACCGCGATCGCCTCCTCGACGTTCTTGAAGCCGATGCCCTCCTCGGCCAGTCCGGGAATGGGCAGCGTCCGGGCCACCGATCCCAGCCCGACGACGAGGAAGTCGTAGCTGACCCAGTACGGCTCACCCTCCTCGGGCACGATCTGCACCCGGCGCTCGGCATGGCGGATCTCGTGGACCGTGCCCTGCAGCACGTCGACGCCCTTGAGGCTGCGGCGGTGCGGCGCGACGACGTTGCGCGGGTCGATCGAGCCGGCCGCGGTCTCCGGCAGGAACGGCGCGTAGGTCATGTACGGGCGGGGGTCGACGACGACGATCGCCGCCTCGCGCTTGCCGAGGCGCTTGCGGAGCCGGCGAGCGGTGTACAGCCCGACGGTGCCGCCGCCGAGGATCAGCACCCGCGGGGACTTGCGTGGCTTGCGGACCGTGACGTCGGACATACGTCCACGGTAAGCCGGACCTTCGTCCTAGGGACGGCCGGGCCTAGTGACGTTCTTCACATTCGAGGGCTCAAGGGGTCGGGGCCGTGCTCGCCGTGTCCGACGACGAGGCGGTCGTCGCGCCGGCCGACGCGTTGCTCGTCGGGTCCCCCGTCGGCGAGCCGGTGGCGCCGGTGCCGGCGGTGCTCGTCGAACCGGGTGTCGGGGTCGCCGTCTCGTCGGGCGACGTGGTGGACGGGACGACGATCGTCGGCGCCTGCGGGAACGGAAGCGGCGGGTCCTGCGGACGGATGCCCTGCGGCAGCTCCTGGAGCCCGGTCTGGTCGCTCCACACGAACTGGTCGCTCGGGGCGCCCTGTCGCGGGTAGACGTTCCAGTGCATCCGCCCGTCGGTGTCCGGTACGCCGACGAACGACCAGGGCACGGCGACCCCCGGCAGGTACCACGGGGACTGGCCCTGGTCGTCGGTCGCCACCACCGGCCGGCCGCGGTCGTCGTACACCTGGACACCGGAGAGCGGGTTGCCCTGCGCGTCGTAGACGAACAGGTTGCTCACCTGCATGCCGTCCACCCAGACACCGTTCTGCGGCGCGGGCGTCGCGTAGCCGGCCGACGGGTTGTCGACGTAGACGACCGCTCGGGAGCCGCTGACGGTCGACAGCATCGGGATCGCGGCGACTGCGGCGGCCGTGCTCACCAGCAGCGGAACCGTGCGCCACCTGCCCGGGAGCTGCCATCGGCCGCGTCCCCACTGCACGCTGGCGACGACCAGCACCGCGAGCGACAGGACCCCGGCGACGCTCCGCGGCAGCCACACCTCGTCGTACCGCCGCCAGAGGACGTGGACCAGCTGCCAGAGCACCCAGCCGCGCAGTACCCACCACACCGGCCGCAGCGAGACGAGGAACGCCTCGAGCGGCGACCACCACGCGTGACCGCGCAGCCGTTCCAGCACGGTCGCGCCGAACCGGCGCAGGGCGCGGACCGGGTGGCGCAGGTCCTCGACGAACCATCGGCGACGCCGCGGCGCCTCCTCCACGCGCCCGAGGCCCGCGGCCGCCCCCAGCTCGGCCGCGTACTCCTCGGGCGTCCCGAACCGGCTGACCGGGTCCGCACCCCGCCCCGCCGTCGACTCGTCGGCCAGCGCCTCGGCCAGGTTCGCCTCGAGGCCGTCGGTGAGGTCCTCCACCTGCTCGGGACCGAGCCCGACGAGGGCCCGGCGCACCGCCGCCGCGTAGCCGGCGACGTCATTGACGTCCGGGGTCTGCACGCTCATGCCACCTTCTCCGTCCCGAGCAGGCGCCCCATGGCGTCGGCGAACTCCCGCCAGTCCTTGCGCTGAGCCGCGAGCATCGCCCGTCCCTGCGCGTTGATGCCGTAGTACTTGCGGTGCGGGCCCTCGTCGGACGGCACGACGTAGCTCGACAGCGCGCCGGCGGCGTAGAGCCGGCGCAGCGTGCCGTAGACGGAGGCGTCGCCGACCTCGTCGATCCCCGCGGCCCGCAGCCGCCGCACGACGTCGTAGCCGTAGCCGTCCTCGTCGGCCACGACGGCGAGCACGGCGAGGTCGAGCACCCCCTTGAGCAGCTGTGTGGTGTCCATCCGCGCCCTCCGCTCGTCGTGTCCTGCGCGCGCCACACTACCGCAGTAACCGCACTACCGCCGACGATGACACACCGGCGTGTCCCTGCCGTCGGGTGCGACCTCAGCGGGCGGCGAGGCGCTCGGCGACGCTCCAGGCGATGCCGTCGAGGATGTCGTGCTCGCTGGTGAGCACGGTGTCCAGGCGGCGGCCGGTGACCGCCACCGCGTCCCGCACCCGCACGATCACGTCGTGCCAGACGAGCGCGCCGGCCCCGATGACGTCCACCCGGCCCGGGTGCATGAAGCCGAGCGCGGCGCGCTCCGCACGGCTGCGGTGCAGCAGGTCGTCGCAGGCCGCCAGCACCGCGTCGACCGGCAGCTCGGCGGCGTCGATCCTCGACCGGTCGTAGCGGTCCAGGC